>CAITXW010000403.1 GCA_903896425.1 uncultured beta proteobacterium
ACCGGCGCTACATGCAACTTGAAGGACTTCAAACCCTCTGCGATACTCCGCCGACTCGGCTGTCCGCAGTGGCGCGCTGAGTAACGTGTATCTCAGCCTGTCCGGGCTGTGGACTTACACCACGTCATGGGACACGACCATCTGCCATTGCAAGCCCTACAGTTCTACGCCACAGCGACGTATGCCTGTAGCTACCTTCCTGGTGAGCAGGCGAGGTCCGAAGTCGCCACACCAAGTCATCTGATCAATACGGGCATCTACTCCGAACTGGTCGACCGAGGGTTTCGCCGCAGCGGCATGTTCACCTACCGCCCGCATTGCGACGCCTGCCACGCATGCGTACCGATTCGGGTCAACGTCAACCAATTCCATCCTAACCGGAGTCAACGCCGAGCCTGGTCTCGCCATTCAACGCTTGAAGTCCGGGTGATGGACCTGGGCTTTGTGCAGGAGCACTATGACCTGTATCAGCGCTATCAGACTGACCGGCATGCTGGTGGCGGCATGGACCAGGACAGTGTCGAGCAGTACCAGCAATTCCTGCTGCAAAGCCGGGTCAATTCACGCCTGGTCGAGTTTCGCGCTCCAAGCGACGATGGCTTGACCGGCCAATTGCTGATGGTTTCGATCCTTGATTTGCTCGATGACGGGATTTCTTCCGTCTACACCTTTTATGACGCCCAACACAACAACGACAGTTTTGGAACTTACAACGTCCTGTGGCAAATTGCACAAGCAAAGTCGCTCAAACTATCGCATGTCTACCTCGGTTACTGGGTCAAAAAGAGTCAAAAGATGAATTACAAGGCCCACTTTGATCGAGCCGAATTCCTTGTGTCGGGGCGCTGGGTAAATGAGCAACCGTTTTGATCCTGAGAATTCACGGTTTGCCATTTCACCAGATAAAATGGTGATGCCACCTTTCAGGATCACCTATGCGAAAAACGGATTCCAATATTGCCGCCACCCCAACCGTCCAAGTGATCGAGCGCATGTTCACCTTGATGGATGTACTGGCATCGGGAGAAGAGGCGATTTCGCTGAAGGAAATCAGTGAAAAATCGGGTCTGCACCTGTCCACCACGCACCGCCTGCTCAACGATCTGGCAACCGGACGCTTTGTCGATCATCCTCAGCCCGGCAGTTATCGGCTCGGCATGCGCTTGCTGGAGCTCGGCAACCTGGTCAAGAGTCGGCTCAATGTGCGCGACGCTGCACTGCTGCCCATGCGCGAACTGCACAAATTAATCCAACAACCCGTCAACCTGAGTGTGCGCCAGGGCGACGAAATCGTTTATGTCGAACGAGCCTACAGTGAGCGCTCCGGCATGCAGGTGGTACGCGCCATTGGTGGTCGTGCCCCGCTGCACCTTACATCGGTGGGCAAACTGTTTCTGGCAGCCGACGATCCGCAACGGGTCCGCGCCTATGCAACCCGCACCGGGCTGAGTGGTCACACCAAGAACAGCCTGACACAACTGCCGGCACTGGAACGCGAACTCTCCAAAGTCCGCCAGTACGGCAATGCACACGACAACGAAGAGTTGGAACTTGGCGTGCGCTGCATGGCTGCCGGAATTTACGACGATCAAGGCGCGCTGGTGGCAGGCTTGTCGATTTCGGCTCCAGCCGAACGACTGGAGGATGCTTGGTTACCTAAACTGCAGGCGACCGCGCGTGAAATTTCGACCACTCTGGGCTACCGGCCTGATCCTTCTCGTTGACGCGTATTGCGCAGCCGCTGCTAACCACGGATGGCGACTGTTAGCTCGCCAGGGGCACCGGCCAAAGGCGCGGGAGTGCTGGCGACCGCCGGCTTGGACTCAACCCAGCGCCGAACCCGCTCAGCATCGGCGATACGGCTGAACTTGCCAGTCGAATCCAGGAACACCATGATGATCTTGCGGCCCGCAACTTTAGCCTGCATCACCAGGCATTGACCCGCTTCCGCGATGTAGCCGGTTTTCTGCAGCCCAATATCCCACGATGGATTCTTCACCAGACGATTGGTGTTGTTGTACTGCAGCGTGCGCTTTCCAACCGCCAGCTGATATCCCGGAGAAGTCGACAGTTCACGCAGTGTCGGGTTGCCATAGGCAAAGTTGACCAGTTTGGCCAGGTCCCGGGCGCTTGATTGATTCTTGCTGGACAGGCCGGTAGGCTCTTCGTAATGCGTGTCATCCATGCCGATTGATCGCGCCTTGGCATTCATCAGGCCGACAAAGACAGCCAGCCCACCCGGATAACTGCGTCCCAGTGCATGTGCGGCACGGTTTTCGCTAGACATCAAGGCCACATGCAGAAGTTCCCCGCGACTCAGCACGGTTCCAACCCGCAAACGCGAGGTACTGCCTTTTTCGGTGTCAACATCGGCCTGTGAAATCGTGATCGACTCGTCCATTGGCAGTTGGGCTTCGCTGATCACCAGACCGGTCATCAATTTGGTCAGTGAAGCAATCGGCAGGATCGCCTTGTCGTTCTTGCTGAACAGGACCTCACTCGTGTCCTGATCAATCACCAGCGCCACGCTGGACTTCAGCGCCAGCATGTCATGTCGGCCATGCAAACCGGCCACCTGTCCAAATGAAGGCTGCAGCGGAATCAGTTCGGCACGGTGGGCGGTTTTACGCTTTGTCGCGGCATTCTTCTTGGCGACTTTGGCCTTGGCCTTGCTCTTGGTACTGTGCTTGGCGTGATGCTGCTTGACCTGCGCCGTTTCAACCGTTGCCGAAGTTGCAACCAACGAGAATGCCATCAAACCGAGAAAGACCGCTCTGCGAAAAATACTTCCGACTCTTGTCTGACGACTGCAGAACATGCATCTTTCTCCTGATTGGTTTCCCGACCCACTGAGTTTAAACAAAAAAACCGCAAGATATCAAATGGTTGCGGTTTTTTCTTAATCCAAAAGATGCAGCCTGGTACGCGTGGCGGCGCTAGTTAGCCTTGTGCGGCCACTCGATCGGCTTTGCTTTGCAATTTGTTGAGTGCACTCAGGTAGGCTTTGGCGGACGCCACAATGATGTCGGGGTCGGCACCAACTCCGTTCACAACGCGACCGCTGTTTTGTAACCGCACCGTTACCTCGCCCTGGCTTTCAGTGGAACCACTGATCGCATTGACCGAATACAGCACCATTTCGGCGCCGCTATGAACCTGCGCTTCAATCGCTTTGAGCGACGCATCAACAGGTCCGTTGCCATCGGAACTGCTCTTGACTTCCTGGTCGTTGATCGTAAAGACGATGCTGGCTTGCGGTCGCTCCCCGGTTTCACTGCGTTGCGACAAAGACACAAAACGATACTGTTCATGATCATGCATGACCGCTTCGTCGCTGGCCAACGCCAGAATGTCCTCGTCAAAGATCTCGCTCTTGCGATCAGCCAGTTCCTTGAATTTGGCAAATGCGCTGTTGATGTCGGCTTCGCTTTCCATCTGGACGCCGAGTTCCTGCAAGCGCTGTTTGAAAGCGTTGCGCCCGCTGAGTTTGCCCAAAATAATCTTGTTGTTGCTCCAGCCCACATCCTCAGCCCGCATGATCTCGTACGTGTCGCGCGCCTTGAGAACCCCATCCTGGTGGATGCCCGAAGCGTGTGCAAATGCATTGGCACCGACAACCGCCTTGTTCGGTTGCACCACAAAACCAGTAGTCTGACTAACCATGCGACTCGCGGCCAGAATGTGTTTGGTGTCGATGCCCAGATCGAGCCCAAAATAGTCGCGCCGGGTTTTCAGCGCCATAACCACCTCTTCAAGACTGCAATTGCCGGCGCGTTCACCCAGTCCATTGATCGTGCATTCGATCTGGCGGGCACCGCCAATCTTCACGCCCGCCAATGAATTGGCAACCGCCATGCCCAGATCGTTGTGGCAATGCACCGACCAGATCGCCTTGTCCGAATTCGGAATCCGCTCGCGCAGGTTCTTGATGAAATTTCCGTAAAGCTCGGGCACCGCATAACCCACGGTGTCGGGCACATTGATGGTCGTTGCGCCTTCGGCAATGACGGCCTCGATCACGCGACACAGAAAATCGGGGTCGCTGCGATAGCCATCCTCCGGGCTGAACTCAATGTCAGGTATCAGGTTGCGCGCGAAGCGCACGGCAAGCTTGGCCTGTTCAAACACCTCGTCGGGCGTCATGCGCAGTTTCTTCTCCATGTGCAACGCCGAGGTCGCGATAAAGGTATGGATGCGGGCGCGGTTGGCACCCTTGAGTGCTTCGGCAGCACGCGCGATGTCCTTGTCATTGGCGCGCGACAGGGAGCAGATGGTTGCGTCCTTGATGGCGCTCGCAATCGTCTGCACGGCCTCAAAGTCGCCGTTGGAACTCGCGGCAAAGCCCGCCTCGATGACGTCAACCTTGAGCCGTTCAAGTTGTCGGGCAATGCGCAGTTTCTCGTCCTTGTTCATGGACGCGCCGGGGGATTGCTCGCCATCGCGCAAGGTGGTATCAAAAATAATTACTTTGTCAGCCATCCGGTTTCTCCTGAAGTCATCAAAATCCGCAAGCAAAAACGAAACCCATCAAACAAAAAGCCCGCTGCGGATGCACACGGGCTTTTGGTTTCGATGAGCGCGTGCGCTACCGTCTCCGCCCGTCCGGCGTTAGCAGTAGCGCTAGCAAAATCTGGTTCATGGCTTCAATGTACCACAAGTTTTCACCTTGTCTTACTTGTGCAAGCCGCGTTCATCGGGCTCATCGGTTGAGGTGCTGATGACGCTGGTTTGAAGCCCCTTGGCCTTGCGCCACACATAAATTACGTAGCCGCTGAAACCATAAGCAACAAACATGGCGAACATGACGATGGGTGGGTCAATGTTGATGACGGCGATACCGAGCGCGATGGCCACAATGACAACAAAGGGCACGCTCTTCTTCATGTGAACGTCCTTGAAACTATAGAACGGGACATTGGTCACCATACTTAGCCCAGCGTAGAGTGCCAGTGCGAACATGGGCCAGGCCACGCTGGGACCCTTCAGTCCCATATCCGTCACAACCCATATGAAACCTGCCATCAAGGCAGCAGCGGCGGGCGATGGCAAACCCTGAAAATAGCGCTTGTCAACCACGCCCGTGTTGACATTGAATCGTGCCAGGCGCAAGGCGGCACAGGCGCAGTAAACAAAGGCTGCAATCCAGCCCCAGCGCCCCAGACCCTGAAGCGCCCAGACGTAAGCGATGAGCGCAGGAGCGGCGCCAAACGAAACCATGTCCGAGAGCGAATCCATTTGCTCGCCAAACGCGCTCTGGGTGTTGGTCATGCGGGCGACACGGCCATCAAGACTGTCGAGCACCATGGCGCAAAACACACCAACGGCAGCCTGGTCAAAGCGGCCGTTGATGGCCATGACAATGGCATAAAACCCGCCAAAAAGCGCTGCCAGCGTAAACAGATTGGGCAGAATATAAATGCCCTTGCGACGCTTTCTCACCACCATGCCCTCGCCGTCAGGAATGTCCTGTTCATTTCCGTCATGCATAGAAATAGCCTCCAGTACGCCATAGTAACAAAGGCCACCGAAGTGGCCTTTGTCATGACAGTGAACCCGCTTAGTTGCGCGTCTGGTCAACCAGTTTGTTCTTCTTGATCCAGGGCATCATGCCGCGCAGCGATTCACCAACGATCTCGATCTGGTGCTCGGACATCAGGCGACGGCGACTCAGCAGGGTGGGTGCACCGGCCTTGTTCTCCAGGATAAAGCTCTTGGCGTATTCGCCGGTCTGAATGTCTTTCAGGCACTGGCGCATCGCTTCCTTGCTGGCAGCGTTGACGATCTTCGGACCGGTCACATATTCGCCGTACTCGGCATTGTTGGAGATCGAGTAATTCATGTTGGCGATGCCGCCTTCATAAATCATGTCCACAATCAGCTTGAGTTCATGCAGGCATTCGAAATAGGCCATCTCAGGCGCATAGCCGCCTTCTACCAGGGTCTCAAAACCGGCCTTGATCAGTTCCACCGTGCCACCGCACAGAACGGCCTGCTCGCCAAACAAATCAGTTTCAGTTTCTTCGCGGAAACTGGTTTCGATAATGCCGGCCTTGCCACCACCGTTGGCCATGGCATAGCTCAGGGCCAGATCGAGCGAGCGGCCCGACTTGTCCTGGTGCACAGCAACCAGGTGTGGGACACCACCACCCTGAGCATAGGTTCCGCGCACCGTGTGACCAGGCGCCTTCGGGGCGACCATCCAGACGTCCAGATCGGCACGCGGATTGACCAAGCCGTAGTGCACATTGAAACCGTGCGCAAACACCAGGGAAGCGCCCTGCTTGATATTGGGCTCGATATCGTTGGCGTAAACCGCACCGATCTGTTCGTCGGGCAGCAGGATCATGACAACGTCTGCGCCCTTGACGGCGGTCGCAACTTCAGCAACTTTGAGACCGGCTTTTTCAACCTTGGCCCACGACGCGCCACTCTTGCGCAAACCAACCACAACCTTGACACCGCTGTCGTTCAGATTCTGGGCATGGGCATGGCCCTGGCTGCCGTATCCGATGATTGCAACTGTCTTGCCTTTGATCAGGCTAAGGTCACAGTCTTTATCGTAAAAAACTTTCATTCTCTTCTCCGTTGTAAAAAAATCAAACTCTCAGTATGCGTTCACCGCGACCAATGCCACTGGAGCCGGTGCGAACAGTTTCCAGAATGGCGCCACGTTCGATCGCCTCCAGGAAAGCGTCGTTCTTCGACTGATCGCCGGTCAACTCGATGGTGTAGCTTTTTTCGGTGACGTCGATGATACGACCCCGGAAGATATCAGCCATGCGCTTCATTTCCTCGCGCTCCTTGCCGACGGCGCGCACTTTGACCATCATCAGTTCGCGTTCGGTATAAGCGCCTTCAGTTAAATCGACCACCTTGACGACTTCGATCAAACGATTCAGGTGCTTGGTGATCTGTTCGATCACTTCGTCCGAGCCAGCGGTCTGAATCGTCATGCGCGACAAACTGGGATCCTCGGTCGGAGCCACCGTGAGGGACTCAATGTTGTAACCACGAGCCGAGAACAAACCAACGACCCGCGACAGAGCACCAGGTTCGTTTTCCAGCAATACAGCAATAATGTGTTTCATGGGATTCCTCTTTTCGCTACCCTCCCCCTGCAGCGGTAACCGCAGGGCTCGGTAGACAATAGATTTACAAATTAAAGATCTTCTGAACCGAGCAGCATCTCGGTGATGCCCTTGCCGGCGCGCACCATCGGAAACACGTTTTCCGTCGGATCGGTGCGGATGTCCATGAAAACGGTGCGGTCCTTCAACTTGCGCGCTTCGCGCAGGGCCGGCTCCACGTCCTGCGCGCGCTCAACCAGCATGCCAACATGGCCGTAGGCTTCGGCCAGTTTCACGAAGTTCGGCAAGGCATCCATGTAACTGTGGCTGTAGCGTCCCTCGTATTCCACTTCCTGCCATTGGCGAACCATACCCAGGTAGCGGTTATTGAGTGAAACAATCTTGATCGGCGTGTTGTACTGCAAGCAGGTCGAAAGTTCCTGAATGCACATTTGGACCGAGCCGTCACCGGTGATGCAGAAGACCTCGCTCTCGGGTCGCGCCATCTTGATGCCCATGGCATAGGGAATTCCAACGCCCATCGTACCCAGCCCACCAGAATTGATCCAGCGCCGCGGCTCATCAAAGCGGAAGTACTGGGCCGCCCACATCTGATGCTGTCCAACATCGGACGTGATATAGGTGTCGGCATCCTTGGTCATGTTCCACAGGGTCTCGACCACGTACTGCGGCTTGATCACATCGTTCGCACCACGGTCATACTTGAGACAATTCCCCTTGCGCCAACCCTCGATCGTGTCCCACCAAGGCGCTAGTGACTGGACATCGGGCTTGACGGACCCTTCCTTGATCATCGCAATCATGTCCGACAGCACGTCCTTGACGTCGCCGACGATCGGAATATCAACTTTCACACGCTTGGAGATGCTCGATGGATCGATATCGATATGAATAATCTTGCGTTCATTTTGGGCAAAGTGTTTCGGGTTGCCAATCACCCGGTCATCAAAGCGTGCACCCACCGCCAGCAGGACATCGCAATGCTGCATCGCGTTGTTTGCCTCCACCGTGCCGTGCATGCCCAGCATGCCCAGGAACTTGCGGTCACTGGCCGGATAGGCGCCCAAACCCATCAAGGTATTGGTGCATGGACAACCCAGCATGTCCACCAAGGTGCGTAATTCAGCAGAGGCGTTACTCAAAATGACACCGCCCCCGGTGTAGATATAGGGACGCTTGGCGGCCAGCAGAAGCGACAGCGCCTTGCGGATCTGCCCACCGTGCCCCTTACGGACCGGGTTGTAGGAGCGCATCTCCACCGTTGCCGGGTAACCTGCGTAGTTCGTCTTCTTGAACGAAACATCCTTCGGAATATCCACCACAACCGGACCCGGGCGACCAGTACGGGCGATATGGAAGGCCTTCTTCATGGTTTCAGCCAGATCGCGTACGTCCTTGACCAGGAAATTGTGCTTGACCACGGGCCGGGTGATGCCCACCGTATCACATTCCTGGAACGCGTCGAGTCCGATTGCCTGCGTTGGCACCTGACCGGTCACGATGACCATCGGGATGCTGTCCATATAGGCGGTAGCAATACCGGTCACCGCATTGGTGGAGCCCGGTCCGGACGTCACCAGTGCCACGCCGACCTCGCCCGTTGCGCGGGCATAGCCATCGGCCGCATGCACCGCGGCCTGCTCATGCCGCACCAGAATATGCTGGATCGAGTCCTGCTTATAAAAAGCATCGTAAATGTGGAGCACGGCGCCACCGGGGTAACCCCAGATGTATTTAACACCCTCAGCCTGCAGGGCCTTGACCAGAATCTCGGCACCCCGAAGTTCCTGATCCTTGGTTGGGGTCGCTTGTTCTTTTCCCGAAGACGTCGCTGATTGACTCTTCGCAGCAGCCGTTTCCGCAACGGCCGAAGTGATTTCGGCTTTTGATATTTCCATGTTCAACCTTTGTGAATTTCTCTGACGAAAAACCTTGGGTGCACCTTCGCAGACACTTATGGAGTCGCGTCGGAACTTAGAGCCAAAGCCATAGGCGCACCGATTCTTGCGCCAGACCGTGACCCGTTTGCCTTTTGAATTGCAGCGCAGATTATGGCACCGCAACAAATGCCGCAACACCAAACCCGCGGAAAATCCAGATTTCAAATGAGATAATCACCCAAACGACCCGTAATTTCGTCTGAAACGGGCCGCTGGACCCGCTAACCCAACGTCCGTCTCAAAGCGAATACCTCTTGGCAACAGAACAAGAACTCTCCGAGTTTCTGAAAAGCGTCGAAAAACGCGCCTTCAAACGTTCGGTTTATCACGTGCGCAACGACGAATCCGCACTGGACATCGTGCAAGACAGCATGATGAAACTCGCCGAACATTACGGACATAAGCCCGCCGCCGAACTGCCGATGCTGTTCCAGCGTATATTGTCCAACTGCACCCTGGACTGGTTCCGGCGACAAAAAACCAGAAATGTCCTTTTCTCAAATTTTGGCGATTTTGCGTTAGCGGGGGAAGACGAGGAATTTGACATCCTGGAAACCCTGAATGTGCAAAACCACTCGGAGCAAACCGAAAGCGCCGAGACCACAACCGCGCGGGCACAAACCTTGCATGCGATTGAAGCTGAAATTCAGGAACTGCCGGCGCGTCAACGAGAAGCCTTCCTCATGCGTTACTGGGAGGAACTTGACGTGGCAGAGACTGCGGCAGCAATGGGTTGCTCCGAAGGCAGTGTGAAAACACATTGTTCAAGAGCAGTACAGGCCCTCGGGACAGCCTTGAAGGCGAAGGGAATCACGTTATGAGCAATTCGGATTACTATCAATACCAGCTGGCACAAGACCGTTTCGGTCTGAAACTTGCCTCACGTCTGTCTGACGCCTCTGAGGAACTCCCGTACGACATTTCGGAACGCTTGCGTGCCGCCCGAACCCGCGCTCTGGGCGTGCGCAAGGTAGCCGTGATTCAAACAGCAGGTCGCCTGACCACAGCCAATGGCAATATGACACTAGGCCATTCCGGTTGGTGGGACCGCGCAGCAGCCGCCATTCCCTTGCTGGCACTGGTTGTGGGACTGATTGCCATCAGCATCATTCAAACCGAAATCCGTGCTAACGAGATTGCCGAGATTGATGCCGCCCTGCTCACAGATGACCTGCCGCCGGCGGCATATACAGATCCTGCCTTTACGCAATTTCTCAAGAGTAATGCTGGGCAATACCAATAAGTCGGACATGACAATGGCCACGCGCCGTCCTGCACAACACCAACAACGATTCTCCAGCGCTGCGTTGGCAAGCCTGTTCGCCTTACTAGCAGTTGCGGCGCTTTGGGCGCCAGTCGCGCACGCCTGGGCTCAAGCCGCAATTGCACCAACCCTGACAAGCGCTTCATCAACAAAATTGCCAGTTGCCGGCGTTCCAGCCAAACCTGCAAGCGCACCAAAGATAGCCATAAAGCCAGGCTGGCAAGACCTCTCGCCGTCACAGCAAGTGTCACTCAAGCCACTGTCTGAGAAATGGAATACGCTGGCGGAAACCCAGAAGCGCAAATGGATTGCCATCGCGGCGAATTATCCAAAACTTGCGCCGGCCGAGCAGGAAAAACTGCACGCCCGCATGACCGAATGGGTGTCCCTGAGTCAACAGCAACGCGCGCAGGCCAGGCTGAATTTCGCCGAGTCCAAAAAGCTGACGCCAACCCAGAAAGCAGCTACCTGGAACGCCTATCAGGCACTCAGCCCGGAAGAAAAACAAAAACTTGCCCGTTCGGCCCCGCCAAAACTGGCAGGCGCTGCCGCTGCGGCAAAGCCTGTTCCGTCACACAAACTGACAAACGTGCCTGTGACCAAGCAATCCGCGAAGCAGGTACCCAAAATGGCTGCGGCCAGCCATTCGGTGGATCACAACACCTTGCTGCCGCAATCCAAGCCTGAGTCTTCAACGCCGCACCAGAACTGAGCGCATTGTGGAAACGCCCAGCCTGGCCCGCCGGATGATCTGCTGGCTGTATGAAGGTCTGCTGATGGTGAGCGTTGCTTTTATTGCCGGCTACTTGTTCAGCGCCTTGAGCCAGACCCGCAACGCCATGGACAACCGCCATGCCCTGCAGGCCTTTCTCTTCGTCATCTTCGGCATCTACTTCGTCTGGCTCTGGTCGAAGGGGCAGACGCTGGCCATGAAGACCTGGGGCATCACCGTGGTTGACCGCGCCGGTCAACCGCTGACACAGGCACGTGCCCTGTTACGCTATGTCCTGAGTTGGGTCTGGTTTGTGCCGGCGCTGGCGGCCTTGGGACCGCTACGCTTGCCGGCTGCAGAACCCATCGTCATCCTGCTCATTTGGGTCGCGGTCTGGGCGATTCTGAGTCGCTTTCACCCGCAACGCCAGTTCTGGCACGACGCCCTCGCCGGCACCCAACTGATCGCAACACCGCGCCTGACAAAACTAGGCGTCAGACCAGGTACTCGTTAGACCGCCGATTCGTCCTGCTCGCCGGTGCGAATGCGCACGACGCGCTCGACGCTGGTGACAAAGATCTTTCCGTCGCCAATCTTTCCAGTGCGCGCCGCCTTTACGATGGCATCTACGCAGCGGTCAACATCTTCAGTCTTGACGACCACTTCGACCTTTACCTTGGGCAGGAAATCCACCACGTACTCAGCACCGCGGTAAAGCTCGGTATGACCTTTCTGCCGTCCAAAGCCCTTCACCTCGGTCACAGTGAGGCCCGTAACACCACATTCGGCCAGGCCTTCCCGCACTTCCTCGAGCTTGAATGGTTTGACAATGGCTGTGATCTGTTTCATCTTTTTTCTCCTGGAAGGTCGGTCAAGCGCGAAAGCGATTGGTTATAGGATAACGCCAATCCTTGCCAAAGCTGCGATGGGTCACACGAATTCCTACAGGTGACTGGCGCCGCTTATATTCATTGATTTTTATCAGCCGCGTAACTTTCTCGACGTCGGCCAATGCAAAACCGGCGGCGACGATCTGTTCAATGCTCTGATCGTTCTCCATGTAGCGCTCCAGAATCGCATCCAGAACTGCGTACTCCGGCAAACTGTCCTGGTCCGTCTGATCGGGGCGGAGTTCAGCGCTGGGGGGTCGGGTGATGATGCGATCCGGAATCGGCTCACTGCCGCTGCCATAGGGGTCATTGGCATTGCGCCAGCGCGCCAGCGCAAACACCGTCGTCTTGGCCAAGTCCTTGATGACGGCGAAGCCGCCTGCCATGTCTCCATACAGCGTGCAATAGCCGGTCGCCATCTCCGACTTGTTGCCAGTCGTCAGCACGATGCTGCCAAATTTATTCGACAAGGCCATCAACAATGTGCCCCGGATACGAGCCTGTATGTTCTCTTCGGTCGTGTCCTCGGCCAGTCCCTGGAACTGACCAGCCAGCGACTGTTTGAAAGCTTCAAACTCGGGCACGATCGAGATCTCGTCATAGCGCACACCCAAGCGCTGCGCCATCTCGCGCGCGTCGAGCCAACTGATGTCTGCCGTATAGGGCGAAGGCATCATGACAGTGCGAACACGATCCTTTCCCAGCGCATCAACGGCAAGTGCCAGCACCAGCGCCGAGTCGATACCGCCAGACAATCCCAGCAACACGCCAGGAAAACCGTTCTTTCCAATGTAGTCACGCACCCCCAGCACCAAGGCGTCCCATAAGTCAGCTTCGGACGAACGCTCTGGCGCCACAGGTGCACTCAAATGAATCGCGCCGCCTTCGCGCCGTGCCTCAACCAGCAGCGATGCTTCCACAAAGCTCGCTGCCCGCCCCGCCACTGATCCATCGGCGCCAAGGGCAAACGAGCGCCCCTCGAAAACCACCTCATCCTGCCCACCCACCAGATGCGCGTAAACCAATGGCAAACCGCAGTCGAGTACGCGCTCGCGCATCATCTGCTCCCGCTCGTTGCCCTTACCGATGTGAAATGGTGACGCATTGATCACCGCCAGGAAGTCAGCACCCGCCGCCTTGGTCAAACGCGCTGGCTCGGCGAACCAGGCGTCTTCGCAGATCAGCAAACCGACCCGGACACTGTTGCCTGGTTCACCCGCCTCGAACACGCAGACGTCCTGCCCCGGCGTGAAATAGCGCCGCTCGTCAAACACCTGGTAATTGGGCAACTCGCGTTTGGCATAACGTGCCACCACCTGTCCTTCGCACAGAACACTGGCCGCGTTGTGGCGACTTTGCACTGCCACGGAGCGGGTCCGGCTGTCGCTACCACTAGGATGCCCAAGCACCACGCTCAAATTCTTTAACCCGGCCAGCTCGCGGGCCACTGTTTTCACGGCATCATCGCAAGCAGCGATAAAGGCGGGGCGCAAAAACAGGTCTTCGGCGGCATAGCCACAAATAGCAAGTTCCGGTGTCAGCAGCAAGCGCACACCATCGGCATAAACCGAACGTGCCAGGTCGATGATTTTTTTTGAATTGCCAGGCAAATCACCAACCACGAAATCAAGTTGGGCAACGCAGATTTTGAGTGTCATGTCCCGCAGGTATGAATGAAAGAAAAAGCCAGTGAAGCACGAGTCGAACGATTATGTCATCCGGGTGGACGTTGCGCCCGATGAAGTCAATGCTGTCGACTGGAATGCGCTGCTGGCGACGCAGACGCAGGCCACGCCATTCATGCGCCATGCGTACCTGAGCGCCCTGCACACCAGCGGCGCTGCCGTGCCCGAGACCGGCTGGACGCCGCGCTTCATCACACTGGCGCGCGACGGCGCACTCGTGGCGGCCTGCGCGCTCTACATCAAGACCCACTCCTACGGTGAATACGTGTTTGACTGGGCCTGGGCCAAAGCCTATGCGCAGCACGGCTTGGACTACTACCCCAAGGCACTGGTGGCCGTGCCCTTCACGCCGGTGCCGGGTGCACGCCTGTTGGCGCGCAATGCAGGCGACCGCGCCGCTCTGGTCAAAGCACTGATCCAATGGTGCGAAGCCGAGCAACTTTCGTCCCTGCACCTGCTGTTTGCCAGCGATGACGATCTACGAGCCTGTAGCGATGCCGGCATGCTGCTGCGCCAAACAGTCCAATTCCACTGGAAAAACACAAGACCAGCCTATGCCGGCTTCGAGAACTTTCTTGCATCCCTGTCGCAGGACAAGCGCAAGAAGATTCGCCAGGAACGGCGCAAGGTGGCCGACGCTGGCGTCACTTTCCGCTGTGTGCAGGGAACTGCCATCACGCCACAGGATTGGGATTTCTTCTACCGCTGCTACGAGCGCACCTACCTGGAGCACGGCAACGCACCGTATCTGAGCCGTGACTTCTTCCGGTGCATGGCGACGAGCATGCCGGAAAACTGGCTGCTCTTTGTGGCCGAACGCGCGGGCGCCCCGATTGCGGCCAGCCTGATCGCTCTGCATAGCGGCGCCAGGTCTTCAGCCAGCCCCGGCTTTGCACCGGAACTCGAACGTGTTGCCTATGGTCGCTACTGGGGCGCACTGGAACGGGTGGACTGCCTGCATTTCGAGGCCTGTTACTACCAACCGCTACAGTGGTGTATCGCAAACGGGTACCAGCGTTTCGAAGGTGGCGCCCAGGGCGAGCACAAAATGGCGCGCGCTTTGTTGCCTGTCAAGACCGGCAGCGCGCACTGGCTGGCGCATCCTGCGTTTGCCGGCGCCGTGGAACGCTTCCTCGATCAGGAAACGCAGGCTGTTGAACATTACCTCGACGAACTGGCTCAGCGCAGCCCGATCAAACCCGGCCCGAATCCCTGAGCCAGGCCTCCTCGATCAGGGATGCGCCTTGTTGTAGTTGGCGATACCGTCCAGGATTTCCTGCTTGGCCGATTCCGGCCCTTCCCAGCCCAGAATCTTGACCCACTTGTTAACTTCGAGGTCTTTGTAATGCTCAAAGAAGTGGGCAATGGTCTTCAGACGCACCGGGCTCAAGTCTTCCGGCTTCTGCCAGCGCGTGTAGAGGGACAAAATCTTGTCGATCGGCACCGCCAGCACCTTGCCATCCTGACCGGCTTCGTCTTCCATCTTCAAAATGCCAATGGCGCGACACGTCACCACCACACCCGGAATCAGCGGCACTGGCGTGATCACCAGGACGTCGACCGGATCGCCATCACCCGAAATGGTTTTCGGCACGTAACCGTAATTGGTCGGGTAGTGCATCGCCGTGCTCATGAAGCGGTCAACAAAAATGGCGCTCGTTTCTTTGTCGACCTCGTATTTCACGGGGTCCGCGTTCATCGGAATTTCGATGATCACGTTAAAAAAGTCCGGAACATTCTTGCCAGGGGTGACGTTATCGAGAGACATGATGGGTTCTTTGCATTGAGTTAGATCAGAAAGCAGTAAGGATTAACCCTGATTTTACTTACGGCGCCCTTGCCACATCCGAGAAAAGGGGCATTTTCACGGTACAGTCGCCCGGTTGGCCAATTGCCCATGTCAATTTCGCATTGATGTTTCGCGGCAAGGAAGCAACGCAGCGGTGGTGCCGATTGCGCTGCACCCCTACTTAGCGAACCAACGACAGGAGATTTATATGACAGGCAACTCA
>CAITXW010000404.1 GCA_903896425.1 uncultured beta proteobacterium
CTTGAAACGCGGGAATAGCTCAGTTGGTAGAGCGCAACCTTGCCAAGGTTGAGGTCGAGAGTTCGAGACTCTTTTCCCGCTCCAGATTCCAGAAAAAGGGAAGCACAGGCTTCCCTTTTTTGTCAATAAAAATGGCGCGATAGCAAATCGGTTATGCAACGGATTGCAAATCCGTCTAGAGCGGTTCGACTCCGCTTCGCGCCTCCAGCATTGCGGCCTGTGCCCGAGTGGTGAAATTGGTAGACACATCGGACTTAAAATCCGCCGCTTCCGTAATTGGGGCGTACCGGTTCGATTCCGGTCTCGGGCACCAAGTGACAGGACCACGTGATGATGCTGGTTTTTGGCACGGTGATCGCATTACACTAAGCATCCATGTCAAGCTATAACGCCCCCTTAGAGATCCATGTTCATGGTCAGGTGACCCTGCGTCCGGATGTTGTTTTCGAGCAGTTGCAGGAAGCGCTCAAACCGGTCTGGAAGTATGCGGGTGCCCGCTCGCTGGCCGATGCCGCCGGCAGTTCCTACGAAGACGAGCCGGGAATCAAGTTCGACCCACAGGAGCACACGCTGCAGATGTGCTGGACTGTGGAGGGCGATGACGATTTTCGCCAGGTGCTCGATGAAATGTGCATGAACCTCAATGATCTGGCGCAAACCGGCGCGGCGATTGAGGTCACGTTCTATGACGCCGAGTTTGATGACGAGGACGAAGAAGATCCAGAGGCCGAGACGCGCGATGATTTCGTCATGCTCTTTGTCGGACCGGACCCGGCTGCCATCATGCAGGTGCAGCGTGACCTGCTGGTGCAGGACGTGGTGAGCCTGATGGAGCGCCACTTTGATGGCGCTGAATTGGGCGGTGTGGTGGCCGAAATCGACAAGCTGTTTGGTCAGCGTTTTGACGATCTGGTCAATTCCCTTCAACTTGGCAAGCCGCCCCGTGGTTCAGGCGGTGGCGGTCACGGCGGCATGGGCCATGGTGGCGGGCGCAAGCCGCGGCATTTGCACTAGGACGGGCGCCGTTCTCCGGCGCCCTCATACCCGTTACGGCTTGACCGCGTATTTCCCCAATTCCGCTTTGGCGATCGAGTTGCGGTGCACTTCATCCGGGCCGTCAGCAAAGCGCAGGGTGCGCGCATTGACGTAGCTGTAGGCCAGCGGGAAGTCGTCACACATGCCGCCGCCGCCATGCGCTTGCATGGCCCAGTCGATAACCTGGCAGGCCATGCTGGGGGCGACGACCTTGATCATGGCGATCTCGTTCTTGGCAAACTTGTTGCCGCCCATGTCCATCATCCAGGCAGCCTTGAGCGTGAGCAGGCGGGCCATGTCGATCTTGCAGCGTGCTTCAGCGATGCGTTCCTGTGTCACTGTTTGCGCCGCAATTGGTTTGCCAAACGCAACGCGCTGCGAGGCGCGCTTGCACATCAATTCCAGGGCACGTTCAGCCAGGCCAATCAGGCGCATGCAGTGGTGAATGCGTCCCGGGCCAAGGCGGCCTTGTGCGATCTCGAAGCCGCGGCCTTCGCCGAGCAGAATATTAGTGACTGGAACCCGTACGTTTTTGAACAGCACTTCCATGTGGCCGTGCGGCGCGTCATCGTAGCCCATCACGTTGAGCGGACGCACGACCGTGATGCCGGGTGTATTGGCCGGCACGATCACCATGCTTTGTTGTGAATGACGCGGCGCATCGGGGTTGGTCTTGCCCATGGTGATGTAGACGGCGCAGCGCGGGTCGCCCGCGCCTGAGGTCCACCACTTGCGCCCGTTGATGACGTAGTCGTCGCCCTGGCGCTCAATGCGGGTCTGGATATTGGTGGCATCGCTGGAAGCGACTTCGGGTTCGGTCATGGCAAACGACGAGCGGATCTTGCCTTCGAGTAGCGGCTTGAGCCAGCGCGCCTTGTTTTCAGCAGAGCCATAACGGGCAATGGTCTCCATATTGCCGGTGTCCGGGGCCGAGCAGTTGAAGACTTCGCTTGACCACATGACGCGGCCCATGATTTCAGCCAGTGGCGCGTATTCCTGATTGGTCAGGCCGGCCCCGTCATAGCCCGACGCGGCGGCGCTGTCGACTGGCAAAAACAGGTTCCACAGGCCGGCGGCCTGGGCCTTGGGTTTGAGCGACTCGATGGTCTGCAGCGGTGTCCAGCGTTTGCCGGCAGCGGTGTTGGCTGCAATTTCGGCGTGGTAAGCGCCTTCGGCCGGGTAAATGTGTGCGTCCATGAACGCCAGCAATTTGCCCTGCAGCTCTTTTGTCTTGGGGGAATAGTCAAAGTCCATGGAGTCTCCGTTGGGTGTCAGTTTAAAAAGGTTTAGCGTTGATTTGCGAATTTCCAGGCCATCTGCGCCAAGGGTCTGGCGCCGTTGGCTGAACTCACTGCCTGAGCGCTGGCCGCAGTGCCGGCTTCGACCCGTTTGGCGATGCCTTGCAAAATCGCAGCGATGCGAAACAGGTTGTAGGCCATGTAGAAATTCCAGTCAGCCTTAAGTTCTTCGGGCTGGACCAGTCCGGTGCGCTGGCAATACAGGCGGATGTATTCCTCTTCGGATGGAATGCCCAGGCTGGCGACGTCAAGGCCGCCGATGCCGCGAAATGCGCCCGGCGGAATATGCCAGGCCATGCAGTGGTAGCTGAAGTCAGCCAGCGGGTGCCCAAGGGTTGACAACTCCCAATCCAGCACCGCGATGACGCGCGGCTCGGTCGGGTGGAACATCAGGTTGTCAAGCCGGTAGTCGCCATGCACGATGCTGACCATGTGCTCGGCACGGCCCAGCGCCGGGATGTGTTGCGGCAGCCACTCCATGAGTTGTTCCATCTCCCGAATCGGCTGCGACATCGGACCGGCACCATCAGCCGAAGCCAGATATTGCCGACCCCAGCGACCGATCTGGCGCTCAAAATAGTTACCGGCCTTGCCGTAGTTGGCGAGACCTCGCTCGGCAAACTTGACATTGTGAAGCGCCGCAATGACACGGTTCATTTCGTTGTAGATAGCGCCACGCTCCGACATCGACATGCCGGGCAAAGTCTGGTCCCACAGCACGCGACCCGGCATGAACTCCATGATGTAGAAGGCGCGACCAATCACGGATTCATCTTCGCATAGACAGTACATGCGCGGCACCGGCACATCGGTGCCGTGCAAGCCGCTCATGACGGCGAATTCGCGCTCTACCGCGTGCGCCGAAGGCAGCAGTTTGGCCACCGGTCCGGGCTTGGCACGCATGACATAGCTTTGCGTCGGCGTACTGAGTTTGTAGGTCGGATTCGATTGCCCGCCCTTGAAGGATTCGACTGTCAAGGGACCGGCAAAGCCGGGCAACTTCTGTTCGAGCCAAGCCGACAGGGCGGCAACATCAAAGGCGTGTGCGCTGGAAACCGGGCGGGTACCTACGAAGTGATCAAAATCGGTCATGGTTCTTTTGCGTTTCTGCGGTTTCAGATGTCGGCTTCAATAATTCGCATCAAGGCATCGCGGTTGCGAATGACCAGTCCGCCCGGTTCGATCCGGATGACCTCTTCGCGCTCCATGGATTTGAGTTCCTGGTTGACGCGTTGGCGTGATGCACCCAGCAACTGCGCGAGTTCCTCCTGCGCCAGTTGCAATCCGATGCGGACCTCGGCGCCGTCGCTGAGCGACGGCACACCGTAAGAGCGAACCAGGTGCAGCAATTGCTTGGCCAGGCGTGCCCGCAGTGGCAGCGTGTTGAGGTCTTCCACCAATCCGTACAACTGACGGATGCGCCGTGCATGCAGACGCAGCAAGGCTTCGTAGAGTTCGGCGTGCAGCGCCAGTATCTTCTTGAAATCGGCTTTGGCTACGCAAAGAATCGTGGTGTCGCCATGTGCATAGGCATCGTGCGTGCGTCGGTCGCCGTCGAAGAAGGAGACGTCGCCAAACCAGATGCCGGGCTCGACATAGGTCAGTGTGATCTGCTTGCCCGAGATCGAGGTTGAACTCACGCGCACCGCGCCGCGGGCACAGGCGATCCATTCTTCCGGTGGCTCGCCACGGGCAGTGATCAGTTCGCCGTCCTTGAAACGTTTGACGTAGGCGCATCGCAGAATATCGTGCCGCAGTGAGGGTGAGAGGGACGAAAACCAGCGACCGGAATTGATCGCCTCGCGTTCGTCGATGGTAAGAATAGGTTCAATCATGGACTGTCCTGTGGGTGACTGAAAACACGCTGATTGTCGCGCTGGGGACGCGTGGCACGCGTGCGGCTTGTCGCAGGGGTGTCTGCGGTCCGCCGCGGTGGATTAGGCTTCCTCGTGCAGCAGACTCAGGCCGATGGCACCGCGTCGGCGCAACCAGGGGCTGGGGCGATAGCGCGGGTCGCCGTACACGGTTTGCATATTGAAGAGTACTTCCAGCACGTTGGTGGGGCCGTAGAGGTTGCCCATCGCCAGCGGGCCCAGCGGGTAGCCCAGACCCAGTGTGACGGCGGTCTCCAAGTCGTTGGGTGAACAGATGCTTTGCTGACAGATATCGCAAGCGATGTTGACGATGGTCGCTACCACCCGTTGGCTGACAAAGCCGCCACTGTCGCGAATCACGCTGACGGCTTTACCGTCACGCGCCATCAGGGCATGGGCGGCGCGGCGCATGTCGACGCGCGTGGCCGGGTTGGTTGCCAGTACGCGGCGCTTGCTGCTAGCGTCGTCCATCATCATGTCGATGCCGATGGTGCGCGCCGGGTCGAGCCGCTCGACCACAGCCACCGTGCTGATGTCAAAACCCAGCGGAGCGACCAAGCTCAGTGCCAGCGGCGAGGGCGAGGCGCCCGTCTCGATTTTGGCGCCCAGGTTTTTCAGCAACAACAGCAGCTCGGCGCGCCGTGCTGCGCGCGGCGAGACCCAGACCGGCGGCATGTCGTCGACCTGTGGTGCAGGCGGTTCCGGATCGATTTGCTGCACGCCCTGGTCATAGCGGTAAAAGCCCTCGCCAACCTTCTTGCCGATCACTCCGCCGGCCAGGCGCTGCGCCGTAATGACGCTGGGTCGGTAGCGCGGTTCTTCAAAGTACTGGTGGTAGATCGATTCCATCACCGGGTGAGAAACGTCCAATGAGGTCAGGTCCATTAACTCGAAGGGCCCGAGCTTGAAGCCGATCTGGTCTCGCAGGATACGGTCGATGGTGGCAAAGTCGGCGACGCCTTCGCTGACAATGCGCAAGGCCTCGGTGCCGTAGCCGCGCCCTGCATGATTGACGATGAAACCCGGGCTGTCCTGCGCCTGCACTGGGGTGTGTCCCATCTGGCGGGCATAAGTGGCCAGATCGGCACAGATGCTCGCAGGGGTCTTGAGGCCGGCGATGACCTCAACGACTTTCATCAGCGGTACAGGGTTGAAAAAGTGATAGCCGGCAAACTGCGAAGGTCTTTGCAGGCGGGCCGCAATCGCCGTTACTGACAGCGAGGAGGTGTTGGTAACCAGTACTGCGGATGGTTTGACGATGTTCTCAAGCTCTTTAAACAAACTGATCTTGAGATCCAGTCGCTCAACAATGGCTTCGACGACGAGTTCGCAATCACGGAGGTCGACCAGGGTCGCGGCACAGCGCAGACGCGACTTGTACAGATCTTTCTGTTCGGCGGCGAACCGGCCTTTCTCGCACAGTTTGTCCCATTGGGAAAACACAGCAGCCCGCGCCTTGTGCGCGGTATCGGTTTGCATGTCGAACAAGAAGACCGTGCTGCCGGCCTGCGCCGCAATCTGAGCGATGCCGCGACCCATGGCGCCGGCACCCACAACGCCGAGATTTTTAAATACTGGTTTCATGGCGAGAACCCTGATTAGCGCCGGACCTGCAATGCGCCCGGATTGACGATGTTGGTGGGTGTGCCCTTGATGAAATTGACGACGTTGTCAAAGGCGGCGCCAAAGTACATTTCATAACTGTTTTGCTCGACATAACCAATGTGTGGCGTACAAATACAGTTTTCGATCCGCAACAGGGCGTGTCCTTGCAAAATCGGTTCTGTTTCAAAAACATCGACTGCTGCCATGCCGGGACGGCCGCGGTTGAGCGCACTGACCAGGGCTTCGGATTCGATCAATTCGGCCCGCGAGGTATTGACCAGCAGTGCCGTCGGTTTCATGCGCGCCAGGTCATCCAAACGCACAATGCCACGGGTTTCATCGATGAGACGAAGATGCAGTGTCAGTACGTCGGATTGTGCGAAGAACGCTTCCTGGCTGTCGGCGGCGGCGAATCCATCCGCGACGGCTCGCTCGCGCGAGGCTGCGCGGCCCCAGACCAGGATATTCATGCCGAAAACCTTGCCGTAACTCGCGATCAATTGGCCAATCTTGCCGTAACCCCAGATGCCCAGTGTTTTGCCATTGAGGACGGTGCCGACGCCAAAGTTGGCCGGCATTGAGCCGGCCTTGAATCCGGATTGTTGCCATGCACCGTGTTTGAGGTTGCCGATGTACTGCGGTAGGCGGCGCGAAGCGGCCATGATGAGCGCCCAGGTCAGTTCAGCGGGCGCCACGGGAGAGCCGCTTCCTTCGGCTACGGCGATGCCGTGTTCGGTGCATGCGGTGACATCGATGTGCGAACCGACACGACCCGTTTGCACCACGAGCTTGAGCTTGGGCAGTTTTTCAATCAACTGGCGCGGCAGATGGGTGCGCTCACGGTTGAGCACAATCACGTCAGCATCCTTCAGCCGCACCGAGAGCTGACCCTGACCCTTGACGGTGTTGGTGTAAACCTTGGCTTGGTAAGGTTCTAGCTTGGCGGCGCAGTCGAGTTTTCGAACTGCGTCCTGGTAATCATCCAAAATCACAATATTCATACCGTGCGATTGTGCCTCGGCATC
>CAITXW010000405.1 GCA_903896425.1 uncultured beta proteobacterium
CATAGCGGAGAACTGGCGCCAAAATCTGCGCCGCGATCTTTCGATTTTTCCCTGTAAATTTCCCTGATATCGGGAAAACCCACCTGAGACGGGTTCGCGCTAGACTACGCCCACCGCCAAAGACCTTATCTGACACGACCAGCGGCACACACGAAGCACCGGCCACAGCTTTGACTCGCGCCATACCAGTCACCCGGGGTCCCATGAAGCGATTTAAGCCCCTGGAAATAACTAAAAAACTCTGCGGTGGTAGACTGCCAATCAGCGAATACTCGGCGATCTTTACTGCGTAAAGAAGTTTCTACCTCTATTTTCCAAGGGTCCTCACCATGTCTATGCTGGCGCAAACGCAGCTCCGATCGGGTCTGGCCATCATTTGCGTTGTAGTCGGCGCTATTGACCTCGCAAGCATGGGTCCAATGGCAACCCTGTCCAGTGGCATATTACTGGTCTTCAGCGGCTTGTTCTACTGGTACAGCGAACACAAGCTGCATGCAAACACCACAGCCTCCCCAGGCAAAGGCGGCCCGCTTGCAAACGAGTCGACCACGCAGGTAAAGGCAAAACGCAAACCAAGCAATGCCCTGACGGTGCTGGTCATTGAAGACAACCCCGCCACACGGCGCTTGTACGAGTTGCGAATTGCCTATTGGAAATTCCCGGTTAGCCTGCACGTCGTTTCCAACGGTTATGAAGGCTTGGTACTGACGGGCGAAATTGAGCCGGATTTGCTGATCTGTGATCTACGCCTGCCAGAGGTCGATGGCGTTCAGGTCGTTACCGCATTGTGCAATCTGGATCGTTATAAGGATATGGCCATCATCATGGTTACCGGTTTGCCTTTCGCCTCGATTGATGCGCGCGGCGGCGTACCCGATCGGGTTGAAAAATTCGGGAAACCCATTGATTTTGATCAACTGGAAAAAACTGCCCAGGAAATTTGGGCACGTAAAACGGGCAGTTAAGTGGGGGGGGTCGCCCCCCGGGCCCGCCATGGCTGGTTTACGAAATTCCACCGGTCGCGTGTCAATCCGGTTTGATGTTGGCTTCGCGAATCAGCTTTTCATAGCGCACATGCTCGGAATGGATCAGCGCGGCAAACTGCTCGGTGCTGCCGGGAATCACTTCACCGCCAACGCCGGTCATGCGCGCGCGCACTTCGGGTGACTGCAGTGCCTTTTGCACCTCGGCATGCAGTTTCACGATGATCGGCCTGGGTGTTGCCGCCGGTGCCAGCAGTCCATACCAGACCGAGGCCTCAAAGCCGGCAAAACCTGACTCCGCGATGGTCGGGACTTCCGGGAAGATCGGGCTGCGGTTGGCGCTGAGTACTGCCAGCACCT
This sequence comes from uncultured beta proteobacterium, assembly GCA_903896425.1. Lineage (GTDB taxonomy): Bacteria > Pseudomonadota > Gammaproteobacteria > Burkholderiales > Burkholderiaceae_C > Rhodoferax. Next base: position 1,344 of record CAITXW010000405.1, read on the forward strand.
TGAGCTTGCCGCTCTTCACATGCGGCATGACCTCCAGCGCATTGACCGCAACCAGTGGCAGTTGACCGCCAATGGTGTCGGTAATGGCCTGCGCGCCGCCGCGGTAGGGAACGTGCATCAACGAGATACCGGCCGCGCGCGCAAACAACTCAACCGCCATGTGCGGCGTAGAACCATTGCCCGGCGTGGCAAAGGCGATCGTCCCGGGTTTGCCCTTGGCGGCCTCTATCAATTTGGCAACGTTGCCATAGGGAACGCTAACGTTGGCCGCGATCACGACCGGAACGCGCCCGATCAGAGCGATTGGCAGCAGGTCCTTTTCAGCGTCGAAAGGTGCCGGCTGGTACAGCGACATGTTGGCGGCCAGCGCGTTGGCAGCCATCAGCAAGGTATAGCCGTCGGCTGGCGCGTCGATGACGGACTTCACCGCGATGTTGGTACCGGCACCGGGCTTGTTGTCCACGATGACGGTCTGCGCCATGGTGCTGCTCAGGCTTTGCCCGATCGTGCGCGCCACGATGTCGACCGCGCCACCGGCCGCGTAACCGACCACAATCTTGACCGGCTTGGCCGGGTACGGTTGCGCGCTGGCCAGCAAGGGCAGCGCAACTGCCAGGCCTGCCAGCAAAACGCGTCGTGTGATGGCGCGGGCCATGTCGAATGTTTTCATATGTTTTCTCCAGAAAAATGAAATGGTTTGCTATTCGCTGCGGGCCGTACCGCGCAAGCCGGCGCGCTGCACCATCGCCTGCAGCTGACCGCTATCGGCTGCGTCCTGCCCAAAACGCAGCAGATAGGGCAGGCCCGCCTCGCGGCCCTTGGGGATCGCGATGGCCAGCGCCTCAAAACCCCAACGGCCGTCGAGCACGCGCGCGCCGGGCAAGGCATCGGAGAGTTCAAACAGGATGCCCTTGTTGGTGGCAAAAGCGTCGATCGCGTGCTGGCGCAACAGGTCTTGCGCTTGCGTCAGGGATGCTGCAGGCACCAGCTTGGCATTCTTGAACTGGCGACCCAGCACGCCCTGGGATGTGCTGCCCTGGCTGACGCCGACGCGCATGCCGGCTTGGTCTACATCGCTCACTGTTTTGATCGGCGAATCCGGCAACACCAGATAGCCCAGTTCAAGTCGAAGCAGGGTCGGCGCAAAAGCGACATCGCGCATGCGACTCTCCGAAGCGTTGGTGAAGGTGAAATCCACGTCCCCGGCCTTGAGCGCATCAATCACCTGCGCCACGCGGGCAAACTCCACCAACTTGACGGGCACCCCGAGTTTGGCGCCGAGTGCGATTCCCAGGTCATGCGCCACGCCGGCCTTGTCGCCGCTCTTGCCAACGGCCACCATGGAGGTTGGACTGCCCGGGTAGACGCCGACACGCAAGCTGCCGGTGGGCACGGCAACACAGCCGGCCAAAATCCATATCAGCGGCAACAGTGCCGAGAATGCGAGCCGTCGGAGCGTCAGCATTTGAATTCCTTGCGCAAAAATGGGTTTCTGATCAGTCGATGTAGCGCAACCCGGCCTGGGCCAGGGGTTCGCGCATCTTGTACATGTCCAGACCCAGCACTCCCGCGGCAAACTGGGCGCGCTTGGCAGCCTCAAGGCTTTCGCGCTTGGCTGCTGCATCGGCTACCTGCTGTGCAATAGCCGCCGGCACCACCACCACGCCGTCCACGTCCGCAATCACCACATCGCCCGGGTTCACCACCGCACCGGCGCAGACCACCGCAATATTGACCGAGCCCAGGGTCGCCTTGATCGTTCCCTTGGCGCAAATGGCCCGACTGAAAACCGGAAACTTCATGTTTTCCAGTTCGTCCACGTCGCGCACGCCGCCGTCGATGATCAACCCCTTGGCACCGCGGGCCTGAAAACTGGTGGCCAGCAGATCGCCGAAAAAACCGTCAAAGCTTTCGCTGGTGCAGGCGGCAATGACGACATCGCCTTGCTGGATCTGCTCGGCTACCACGTGCATCATCCAGTTGTCGCCCGGTTGCAGCAAAACCGTCACCGCGGTGCCGCACATCCGCGCCCCCGGGTACACCGGGCGCATGTAGGGCCTCATGAGGCCGACCCGCCCCATGGCTTCGTGAATGGTTGCCACACCGAAGCGCGCGAGTTGCGCCACTGCCGTCGGGTCGGCGCGGCTGATATTGCGTTTGACGATACCGAGTTGGTTCATGTCCATGCTCATTTGCCCTTCGTCTGCAACACGGCATCCAGGCGCGGGAAAACGCGCCGCACATTGCCTTCGTAAATCTGGAAGCGGTCCGCCTCGCTGAGGATTTTCGAATGTTCGATGTAGCGTTTGGTGTCGTCAAAATAGTGGCCGGTCTGCGGGTCGATGCCGCGTACCGCGCCGATCATCTCGGAGGCAAACAACACGTTCTTCACCGGTATCACGGTATTGAGCAGATCAATGCCCGGCTGGTGGTAGACGCAGGTGTCGAAGAAGATGTTGTTCAGCAGATGGTCTTCCAGCAGCGGCTTCTTGAGCTCCTGCGCCAGGCCGCGAAAGCGTCCCCAGTGATAAGGCACGGCGCCGCCGCCGTGCGGGATCAGGAAGCGCAGCGTCGGGAAGTCCTTGAACAAATCGCTGGTCAGGCACTGCATGAAGGCCGTGGTGTCGGCGTTCAGATAATGCGCGCCCGTGGTGTGAAAGCAGGCATTGCAACTGGTGCTGACATGGATCATGGCCGGGATGTCGTACTCCACCATCTTCTCGTAGATCGGGTACCAGTGGCGGTCGCTCAAGGGCGGCGAAGTCCAGTTCCCGCCCGAAGGGTCAGGGTTGAGGTTGATGCCGACGTTGCCGAACTCCTTGACGCATTTCTCCAGTTCGGGGATGCAGGTGCGCGGATCGACGCCGGGTGACTGCGGCAACATGGCCACCGGCACAAAGTTGTCGGGAAACAGTTGGCTGACGCGAAAACACAACTCGTTGCAGATGGCGGCCCAGGTGCTGGAAACATGGAAGTCGCCGATGTGGTGCGCCATGAAGCTCGCGCGCGGCGAAAACAGCGTGATGTCACTGCCACGCTCGCGCATCAGGCGCAGCTGGTTGCTCTCGATGGACTCGCGCAGTTCGTCGTCGCTGATTTTCAGCTCGGATGCTTTGGGCATCAGCGCCGGGTCCTTGATGCCCGCGATCTGGGCCTGGCGCCAGGTCTCCAGCGCCTTGGGCGCCGTCGTGTAGTGCCCGTGGCAGTCGATGATGAGTGGTTTTTTCATGTCGTTCCTTGTACTGCTGCGCAATGACCGGCCCAGACTGCCGCGGGCACCATGGCCTGGCCCTGCATCAGCAGGCGCGCGGTTCGCAGCAAGGCGGCCTTGGTCACTTTCTGCGGATTGCCCGGATCGGTTTCCAGCTCAACGCTGAACTCGCCGGTCGGATGCTCCACCGATACGGCCTTGCTGGCGCCCTCGGGCATAACGGCAAGGCCTTCGCAGACCGAGCCGCGCAGGACGCAGGCTGTGGCCACGGTCACCGCTGCCAGCACACCGATTGCGTCATGGCACACATGCGGAATGAAGCTGCGGGTGGTGATGGCGCCGCCGGCGCGCGGTGGCGCGACCAGGGTCATCTTGGGGTAGTTTTTGGCCGTGACGTCGCCCAGGCCCATGGCATGCCCGGCCACAATGCGCAGGCGTTCAATGCGATTTTTAAGATCGACGTCGGCGTTCAACTCGGCCACACTCTCGTAGCCGCTGCGACCCACATCGGTAGCCCTGAAGATCACCAACGGCATGCCGTTGTCGATACAGGTCACCTCCAGACTGAACGCCGGGTCATCTCCTTGCGCCGGCACCTGCAATACGTTCTTCACCGCTGCGGTTGGCAAAAGCCCCGACGCGACGGAGCCGGCCGTGTCCAGAAAATTGATGCTGACTGGCGCACCGGAAGTCGGCACGCCGTCCACATGCGTGTCCCCGGCGTATTCGACATAGCGACCGCGCGCGCCTGGTGGCGTCTGCACCGTCACATCACACTGCATACCGGTATTGAGTGTGAGCACGCGGTAGGTGCTGGTATCACCCTGCGCTTGCACCAGCGCGCACTCCAGCGCGAAGGGAACGACGGCTGCCAGCATGTTGCCGCAATTGGGCGTCGTATCGACCGTATCCCTGTCTGGCTGTAATTGGGCGAAGAGGAAATCCAGGTCCACGCCCGGCGTCTGGCTCCTGCGCACGATACCGACCTTGCTGCTCAAGGGATGGGCGCCACCCAGACCGTCAATCTGACGCTTGTCGGGCGAACCCATGACTGAGAGCAGCACCTTGTCACGGGTTTGCTGGTCAGCCGGCAGATCGGACTCCAGAAAGAACGGCCCCTTGGACGTGCCGCCGCGCATGAAGAGACAGGGGATTGCGGTTTGCATCGTGAAATTCTAGTGAGGAAGGTCCTGCAACAAGCTGATCGCAGCCGACTAGCTGATATCGGGATTCGGCATAACTTGCCGATTGTTATACGATCTGCCGCTATGGACCTCAAACAGATCGCATCCTTCGTCAGAGTTGCGGAAATGGGCAGTTTCACACGCGCAGCGCTGGCACTGGGCTTGCCGCAACCACTGCTGAGCCGCCATGTGCGCCAACTCGAAGTCGAACTGCATCAAACCTTTTTGTTACGCAACGGGCGTGGCGTCAGCCTGACCGAAGCCGGCATGGTGCTGCTGGAACATGGGCGCGGCATCCTGCACCAGGTAGCGCTGGTGAGCGAGGAACTGGAATCGGTTCGCGATGCACTGGGCGGGCATGTGTCGATCGGCCTGCCGCCGTCCCTGAGCCGGCTCATCACCGTGCCCCTGACGCTGGAATTTCGCAAGCGCATGCCGCACGCCCAGCTGACCCTGACCGAAGGCTTTTCCGTGGCCATGAACGAAGGCCTGCGTTCGGGCCGACTCGACATGGCCGTGGTTTACAACACACCGCATTCGCCCGACATCGAGAGCCGACTGCTGCACCGCGAAGCACTGGTGCTGGTTGCGTCACAGGCCAGCGTCAAGAACCTCAAGGGTCCGGCACTCAAGGCGAAGATGGCGCTGTCGGCGCTGGCCAATTTGCCGCTGATTGTTCCGAGCCGGCCAAACGCGTTTCGCATTCTGCTTGACACCGAGTTGGTGCGTCTGAATCTCAAACCGCGCATTGAAATGGAAGTCGATGGCCTCAACGCGATTCTGGACCTGGTCGCGCAAGGCCTCGGTTTTGCCGTGCTTCCGCCCTACACCCTCAACAACTTCCAGCGGCCGCACCCGTTTTCGACCCATCAGTTGCACAGCCCGCAACTGGCCTGCGAACTGATGCTGATCACTTCGGCGCGTCGGCCCAGTACCCAGACACACAAGAGCGTGCAGAGCCTGGTTTCCGACCTCGTGATCCAGGCGACCCAGGCCTTCGCCTGAGCGCAGATTCGGATTAACCCTGCTCTGTGTTTTGTTATAGCTGCTATGGGTGGCGAGACTGCCCATTGCACCCTATGCTCTGCACCTGATGTCTTTCCCGTCCTAACCCGAGGTCATTGCATGCTGCTTCAACTGCTCCTGCGCCCACTGGCGCTGATTACGTTTGCACTGGCGCTGCTCAGTGCTCCCGCTTGGGCCCAATCCGGCAAGACCGAAGTCCTGTGGCTTGGCCAGTCGGCCTTCCGGATCACGACGCCGACCGGCAAGGTCATCATTACCGACCCGTGGTTGTTGCAGAACCCGCTGACACCGCCCGAATACAAGAAGCTCGAAGCACTCGGCAAGGTCGATCTGCTGTTGGTCACGCACGGGCACATGGACCACATGGCCGATGCGCCGGCCATCGCCACACTGAACAAGATTCCGATGTACGCGCCCGGTGACATGAACCAGTCGGCAGCCCTGCTCGGCATCCTGCCGCCAGCGCAATTGCCACGCTTCAACAAAGGCGGCACCATCACCCCGCTGCCGGGCATCAAGGTCACGGCGGTGCACGCGGAGCATTCATCGGTTCTGGTCTGGAAAAACGCTGCCAGCGGCAAGGACGAGACCCATGTCGGCGGTGAGCCGCTGGGCTTCATCATCGAACTGGAAAACGGTTTTCGGATTTACCACATGGGCGACACCGGCCTGTTCGGCGACATGAAGTTCATCGCCGAGTACTACAAGCCGGATCTGGTCCTGATCCCCATCGGCGGCAACTTCACCATGGGCCCGGTTGATGCCGCCTACGCGATTCGGGAATGGCTCAAACCTAAGTTTGTGATCCCCATGCACTACGGTGCCAATCCGCTGGGCAAAGGCACGCCGGCCGAGTTGCTGCAGGCGCTCGGTACCAGTTCAACCAAGGTGTTGGCGCTCAAACCGGGCGAGAAAGCCGAATTCTGATGTGGCGCAATGGCCCCGCAGCGATGCTGCTGCTTGCCGCCCTGTGCTGCAGCGGCGCCGCCACGGCACAAGCCACCTATCCCAACAAGCCGATCCGGATGGTGGTTCCCTTCACGCCCGGTGGCTCCACCGATATCCTGGCGCGCGCCATCGGCCTCGAGCTGAGCAAGGCCTGGGGGCAAGCGGTCGTCATCGACAACGTGCCTGGTGCCGGTGGCTCAATTGGTGCCGACAAGGTCGCTAAGGCGCCGGCCGATGGCTATACGCTGCTGATGGGCCACATCGGCACACTGGCGGTCAATCCGTCTCTCTACCCCAACCTGTCCTATGACCCGGTGAAGAGCTTCGCCCCTGTGGCCTGGGTGGCGCGGGTACCCAATGTGCTGGTGGTCCACCCGTCGGTCAAAGCCGCCAGCCTCAAGGACTTCATCAGCCAGGTCAAAACCCGGCCCGGCCAGTTCAATTACGGATCGGGCGGCAACGGCAGCGCGGCCAACCTGGCAACCGAGTACTTCAAGATGCAGACCGGCACTGCCATCGTGCACATCCCGTATCGCGGCACGGTGCCGGCCGTCACCGATCTGATGGGCGGACAGATCCAGATGCTGTTCACCGGCGCACCGGCCGTGCTGGGGCAAGTTCGCACCGGTCAACTCCGCGCGCTGGCGGTCTCGAGCCCGAAACGTCTGGACATCCTGCCCGATGTACCGACCATGGCCGAATCAGGCTACAAGGACTTCGAAGCCGACCAATGGTACGGCGTGGTGGCCCCGGCGGGAACGCCCAAGGACATCGTGGCCAAGCTCAACATCCAGATCAATCAGGCCCTGGCATCGGCCGAATTAAAGAGCAGGCTGAACAACGAAGGCGCGATCGCTGCGCCCACAACGCCCGAGGCCTTTGGTCAGCACATCGTGCGTGAGATCGCGCGCTGGAAGCCGGTCATCCAGTCCGGGCGCGTGAAGGCCGATTAGCTGCCAGATGCTGGTTTGTGGGCCAGCAGACGGTCTGCGTAGTCCTGCCAGCGCGCGTCCTTGGCCAGACCCTGAAAGACTCCGGCCCGCGCCAGGTCTGCCACCCACTGCTGCTTGTCGGCGATGGCGCTGGCCATGAACGGGTCAAAGCCGGCTTCGCTGACGGTGTTGGCAGCCTCGCGCATTTCCTCGGCGCGGCGCTGGCCGTGTTGCACCACGCGTGAAAAAAAGTAAGCGCCCTGCTGCGTCCAGTCGATCGAGGGAAACGTTTCCTGCAACGTTGGCAGCACGTGATCTTCAACGCCATAGGCGCGGGCCGTGGCATAGCTTTCGATCACCAAGGCCTCCAGGCCCTTGATCATCACGCTGCGGCACATCTTGATCGCACTGGCCACACCCAGCTCACGCGATACCGGTTTGGCATTCATGCCCCAGAGCGCGAGAACCTCGGCGAGTTCCACCGCACGCGCACCGCCGAGCAGCATGGGCACACGAATGCCATGCGGCGGCACCGAGGTCATGACACCGGCTTCCACGTAATGCGCACCGGCGCCATCGATCAGCGCAGCTGCCTGCTGCTTGGTACCCGGCGAGGCCGAATTGAGATCGAGAAAAACCGCGCCCGGCTGCATGTGCGCGGCAGCCGCTTGCGCCACCGCCAGCGTGTTGGAGGCCGTAACGGCAGAAATCACCAGATCAGCCGACTGGCACAGCTGCGCCATGGAATCACACGCCAGCATGGCAGCGCGCTCAGCGTGGCCGCGCTGCTCGTCGCGCGTGACCGGCGCCTCAAACTTGAGGTCCCAGGCGCTGACAGCGCTGACATGCGCCTTCAGGCCAGCGGCAAAGATCTTGCCGACCTCACCGTAACCCACCAGCCCCACGCGCGCGAACTGCATACCCGGCCCGTTTACTGGGGCGCGATCTTGGCGCGGATGATGACGTCACCCCAACGCTTGGTCTCGCTGCGCAACAGTTCTGCCGCCTGTTCCGGCGTGCTCGACTGGGCGTCAACGTTTAAATCGCGCAAACGCTTTTTGACGTCGGCGCCGTTCAAGGCCGCAACGACGTCACGGTTCAGACGCTCGATAACAGCCTTCGGCGTCTTGGCCGGAACGGCCAGGCCGTTCCAGCTGGAAGCGACGAAACCGACCACGCCGCTTTCTTTGGCAGTCGGAACATCGGGCAGCACGCTGGCGCGCGCTGCGCCCGTGACGGCCAGGGCGCGCAGGGCGCCGGAATTGATCTGCGACAGCAGCGGCGCCAGAATCTCCACAGCGGCGTGAACCTGTTTGCCACGCAAGGCGGTGATCACGGCGGGTGAGCCGTTGTAGGGAACGATCTGAACGTCAATACCGGCCGTGGTCTTGAACAACTCGGCTGCCAGATTCTGGGTGCTGCCAATGTTGATCGAGGCAATGTTGAGCTTGCCCGGATTGGCTTTGGCGTAGGCCAGCAGATCCCCCAGCGTTTTAAACGGCGAGTCCGCTGGCGTGACGATCGCCAGGTCAAAGAAGCCCAGGGTCGATACCGGCGCAAAGTCGCGCAAGGTGTCATAGGGCAAGTTCTTGAACAATCCCGCGCTGACGGCCGTGCCGTTGGATATCAAGAGCAGGGTATGGCCATCGGCTTCCGCCTTGGCAACCGCATCGCCCGCTACCACGCCGCCGGCGCCGGGTCGGTTGTCCACAACAACCGATTGTCCGAGCGACTCGGAGAGCTTTTGCGCCACGGTGCGCGCAGTCAGATCGGCAACACCGCCCGCACCAAACGGAACGACGATCCGCAGCGGCTTGGACGGAAACGTCTGCGCCATGGAGCCCAGCGGCAGCATCAGGATGGCGCCGCACAGCAGCAGGAACCGGATTGTTTTACTCATTTTGTTGACCCTTTTTTTCAGATGATGTCAGATGATCAGTGATGCCTCAACCGGGCGCCTGTTCGCTGCGCTCGCGCCAGTACAGCCGATTCGGGTTGTCCACCAGCAACTTGTGCTGCAACTCGGCGCTGCGCGCAATGTGGGGAATAAAGTCCACCAGCAGACCGTCATCTGGCATGTGGTCTTTCAGGTTGGGATGCGGCCAGTCGGTGCCCCAGAGCACACGGTCCGAAAACTCTTCGACGATGGCACGCGCAAAAGGAATCACGTCGGTGTAGGCGTTTTGTTCGCCGTTCAGCGCCTTCGGGCCGGTCACACTCAAACGCTCCGGACAACTCACCTTGCTCCAGACGTTCGGGTGCGCGCGCATGAATTTGCGAAACAGCGAAAACTGCGCTCCATCCACCGGCAGCGAGACATCGGGTCGGCCCATATGGTCTACCACCACGGTGGTGGGCAGTGCTGTGAAGAAGTCCCACAGCTCGGGCAAATCAATGGCCTCGAAGTAAATCACCACATGCCAGCCCCAAGCCTTGATGCGCTCGGCAATTTCCATCAACTCATCCTTGGGTGTGAAATCCACCAAGCGCTTGACAAAATTGAAGCGCACGCCGCGCACGCCGGCATCGTGCATGGCTTGCAGTTCGGCGTCCGACACGCTGCGCCTGACCGTAGCCACGCCACGCGCCTTGCCGCCGGCACGCAACAGTGCATCGACCAGCGCACGGTTGTCCGCGCCGTGACACGTGGCCTGCACGATCACATTTTTTTCAAATCCCAAATGGTCACGCAACGCGAACAGCTGTGCTGCAGTGGCGTCGCAGGGCGTGTACTTTCGCTCGCTCGCGTAGGGAAATATCTCGCCAGGGCCAAAGATATGGCAATGCGCGTCAACGCTTCCTGCCGGTAATTGGAAACGGGGCTTGGCGGGATCGGTGTACCAATCCATCCACCCCGAAGTTTTTGTGAAATCGCCCGTCGTCGGCTTGCCCATCGTTCAATCCTTGCCCATTCTTTGCCTGCGACATGCACCAGCATGCGGTCCGCATTCCCGCCTCAGACGCGTGTTGGCATGGCGTGGATTCTGCCCCTAAAACATGCCGTGGCGGATTGAAACGACAACTACTAGATATAACAAATCGGCATACATCAAACGTGTGATACCGGCCTTCGTGGCGTTAACCGTTGTCCCGCCGGCAGATCAAGGGCTTGTCCAACGAATCCGTCCACGTGCTTTTCGTATCGGCCAAGGTGTTCGAAGTGATTGGCGTGATCCTGTCAGCCGCGCGCCAATTGCGTCATGGCGGCTTGCGCAATGCTCGCCGCATCAACACCGAAGAAGGCACGCAACGCGGCACGCGTATCACTTCGACCAAAGCCATCGGTGCCCAGCGTGAGGTAACTGCGTCCGTCTGGCACGAAGGCGCGCACGCTCTCGGGCACGGCGCGGACGTAGTCGGTGGCGGCAATGATCGGGCCGCCGCTGTCACGCAGCATGCGTGTCATAAACGGCACTGCTTCATCCGCTGCGCCGGAATGCGCCAGCTGAGCACAAGCATGACCCTCGCGCGCCAGTTCGCTCCAACTGGTCACGCTGAAAACGCTCACCGAAACCCCCTGCGTGGCCAAGCGCCGCGCCGCCTTGATGACCTCCAGAAGAATCGCACCCGAACCCAGCAGCGTGACGTGCTGCCCCGGGTCAGTCTCAGACGGATAGGTGTTGAATTGGTAGCAGCCGCGAATCACGTCCTGCTGCGCATCCGCTGGCAAGTTCGGCTGTGCGTAGCTCTCGTTCATCATCGTGATGTAGTAGAAAACATCTTTCTGCTCCACCAGCATCTCGCGCATGCCATGGTCGATGATGACGGCCAACTCGCCGGCAAACGCCGGGTCGTAAGCCTTGCAGTTGGGAATGGTGCTGGCGATCAGGTGGCTGGTGCCGTCCTGATGCTGCAAGCCCTCGCCACCGAGTGTGGTGCGCCCCGAGGTGGCGCCCAGCAGGAAGCCGCGCGCGCGCTGATCGGCTGCCGCCCAAATCTGATCGCCCACGCGCTGAAAGCCAAACATTGAGTAGTAGATGTAGAACGGGATCATGGCCACGCCGTGCACGCTGTAGCTGGTGGCGGCGGCGGTCCAACTCGCCATCGCACCGGCTTCCGAAATGCCCTCTTCCAGAATCTGGCCATCGAGCGCCTCGCGGTAGCTCATCACCGAGCCGATGTCTTCAGGCGCATAGCGCTGGCCAACGCAGGAATAGATGCCGATCTGCTTGAACAGATTGGCCATGCCAAAGGTGCGGGCTTCGTCGGCCACGATCGGCACCACGCGTGGGCGCAAGGTCGGATCCTTGAGCAGGCCACCAAGCAGCCGGACAAAGGCCATCGTGGTACTCATCTCCTTGCCATCGGCCAGCAGTGCGAACTGGGCGTAACTTTCGATGTCCGGCACCGGCAAGGGGTCACAGGTGGTGTAGCGCTTGGGCAGGTAGCCGCCTAATTTCTGCCGCTGAGACTGCAGGTACAGCATCTCGGGGCTGTTCACCGCTGGTCGGTAGAAACTCAGTGAAGTAACCTGCTCATCGGTCAGCGGCAACTGGAAGCGGTTGCGAAACGCGATCAGGTCGGTCTCGTCAAACTTTTTCTGGCTGTGCGTGGTCATCTTGCCCTGACCGGCACTGCCCATGCCGTAGCCCTTCTTGGTGTGCGCCAGGATCACCGTCGGCTGCCCCTTGTGCCGGGCGGCGGCAGCGTAGGCGGCGTAGATCTTCACCATATCGTGGCCACCCCGTTTGAGGCGGTCGATCTGCTCGTCTGTCATGCCCTGGGCCAACGCCGCCAGAGCCTCGTTCTGCCCAAAGAATGTTTCGCGGTTGTAGCGCCCGTCTTTCGCAGCGAAGGTCTGCATCTGGCCGTCGACCGTATTGGCGAAGGCCCTGGCCAGGGCGCCGCTCACGTCGCGCGCAAACAGTCCATCCCAGTCGCTGCCCCACACCAGTTTGATGACGTTCCAGCCGGCACCGGCAAAGAGCTGTTCCAGCTCATCGATGATGCGGCCATTGCCGCGCACCGGACCGTCGAGCCGCTGCAGGTTGCAATTGACCACCCACACCAGGTTGTCCAGTTTCTCGCGCGCGGCCAGGGTCAGCGCGCTCATGCTTTCCGGTTCGTCCATTTCGCCGTCGCCAAAGACACCCCAGACCTTGCGACCGGAGCAGTCGAGCACCTGGCGGTGCGTGAGGTAGTGCATGAAGCGCGCATGGTAGATCGAGCTGATCGGGCCAATGCCCATGGAGCCGGTGGGAAACTGCCAGAAATCAGGCATCAGGTAGGGATGCGGGTAGCTGCTCAGGCCGCGGGCGCCTTGACCGGTCAGACGCGCGGATGCAGTCAGCTCCTGTCGGTAGTGCGCCAGATCGTCCTGTGTCAGTCGTCCTTCAAGAAAGGCCCGCGCATAAACACCCGGCGCACTGTGTGGCTGAAAGAACACCAGGTCACCGAGTTGCGCCTTGCCCTGCACCTCACCGCGCGCTTGAAAGAAATGGTTGTAGCCCACCTCAAACAGATCCGCCGCACTGGCATAGCTGGCAATGTGGCCCCCCAACTCACCATAGGCTTCATTGGCACGCACCACCATGGCCAGGGCGTTCCAGCGCATCAGGGAGCCAAGCCGTTCCTCAATGGCCAGGTCGCCGGGGAACGCCGGTTGCTGGTCAACCGAGATGGTGTTGACATAAGGCGTCTTCAGCGAAGGCTTCCACGCGATGGCCGGATTCTGTCCCATTTCACCCAGCATGCTCAGGATCTCGCGCGTGCGCGCCGGCCCCGCGGACTCAAACAGTGATTGCAGCGCACTGCGCCACTCCTGAGTTTCTAGCGGATCCTGATCATCCACGTTGGTCTCGTCTTGAGGGGTTGGCATGAGGAACGCACTCGATTGGGTAAGAATAGCCTTCAACTGTAGAATCAAAACGCTGGAATATGTAGCTGAATTGCCAGCCAAAACAGACTCTCAGCAGCATTTTGTGCCGTAATAAGCATTTTTTGAAGCATGAATGAAATAGACAACATCGATCGCAAGATCCTCAATGAGTTGCAGCTTGACTGCAGCATTACCAACGTGGAACTGGCCCGGCGCGTGCATCTGTCGCCCTCACCCTGCCTGGCACGCGTACGCGCGCTCGAAGCGCGCAAACTGATCCGCAGCTACGTGGCTTTGCTCGACCCCAAGCAGCTTGGGCTGCACTTGAACGTATTCATTTCCATCAGTCTCAAGCAGCAAAGCCGCAAAGCATTACAGGCTTTTGAAGAACGCCTTTGCGTGCGTGAAGAAGTCATGGAGTGCTACCTCATGACGGGTGAATCAGATTATTTGATCCGGGTGGCTGTGGCCGACATGCCTTCGCTTGAGCGGTTCATTCTTGAACAGCTCTCGCCTATCGCTCAAGTGGAGAAAATTCGCTCCAGCTTTGCACTCAAGCAAGTGAGGTACAAGACCGCGCTGCCGCTCGGTTAGCGCTAGACTACGCGCACCGCCTGTCAGTCTTTGCAGCCGCTCTTGACGCAAGCACGGCAGATGAAGCTGATACAGATGAAGCCAAACCATGGGGCGCCAGCATGCTGACCGAAAATCCTCATTTCATTTTCACCTACCCGGCCTTTGCGCAGCTGGCCAACAAGACTCAAGCATGCCCATCCTGCAGAAAATTTTGAGCCCGGGCAAGACTTTCACACAGGTCTGCATCCTGCTGCTGGGCCTGGCGTGTCTGCCCTCGGCTGCCCTCGAGCTGCCCAGACAGCGCGTCAGCGCCGGCGGCATCGCGATGATCGGGCTTGGCGCTGCAGCCCAGGCACCGCGTGCCATTTTCAACGGCATACCCGTGCTGGTGGTACCAGACGGCGCGCAGTGGATCGCCGTGGTCGGAATCCCGCTGGCCGCGCAGCCAGGCCACGCCAGTCTGAGTGTGCAGCGCGAGGCGGCGCCAGAGGCAAGCGTGGGCTTTGAGATCAAACCGTTTCACTACGCCGAGCAGCATCTGAAGGTGGCGCCCGGTCATGTCGATCTGGCGCCTCAGGACCTGGCCCGTTATGAGCGTGAACGCGTCCACACCGCCGAGGTGATGGCGACCTTCAGTGCGACACCACCCGCCAGCCTGCAGTTGCGACAACCCACCGGCGGACGGGCCTCAAGTTCTTTTGGATTGCGCCGCGTCTTCAACGGCCAAGGACGCAATCCACACAGCGGCATGGACATCGCTGCCCCCCAAGGTGCGCCGGTGCTGGCCGCAGCAAACGGTGTGGTGATTGACACCGGCGACTATTTCTTCAATGGCAACACCGTCTGGCTGGACCACGGCTCCGGTCTGCTCACCATGTACTGCCATCTGTCCGCCATTCAGGTCAAGGTCGGCGAACAAGTCAAGGCTGGCACGCCCATCGGCCAGGTTGGCGCCACCGGCCGCGCCACCGGACCGCACCTGCATTGGTCTGTGAGCCTGAACCGCGCGATGGTGGATCCGTCCTTGCTGCTCGATCCCGCGGCGCATGGCGCCAACAGTCCCTGATGCGAATCGACAAGTGGTTGTGGGCGGCGCGCTTTTTCAAGACGCGCTCACTGGCGAGCGACGAAATCAAACACGGCCGCGTGCAGATTGATCAGCACGATGTCAAACCGTCCCACGAGGTCCGCGTCGGTGAACTGCTCACCATCGTGCAGGCCAAGATCCCGCGCACGGTGCTCGTCAAAGGCCTGCGCGAACAGCGCGGACCAGCGCCAGTGGCGCAGCAGCTCTACGAAGAAACGCCGCAGAGTTTGCAGACCCGCGCCCAACTCGTCGAGCGCCAGCGACTGAGTCCGGAGCCGGCGCTGAGTCTGGTGCACGGCCGCCCGACCAAGCGTGATCGACGGGAATTACAAAGAGGTTGGGATGCGCAGTAGGGAGTCGCATCAGCTCTCGTACTTCGGAGGCCGGCCTTCAACAATAAAGGTCCCCAATCTTTTCAACTCCTGATAATTCCCCACGATCTCGACCAAGCGAGACATCGGGAACGGCTTGACCAGATAGGCATCGGCGCCAAGCCGCTCGGCCTGATAGAAATTGTTCGGGTTACTCAGGCCCGAGATCAGAATGATGTAGGTGTCCTGCAGTTCGGGTTCGCCCTTGATCATTTCGCAAACCTGAAATCCGGTGATGGAGCCGGGCATGACGATGTCGAGCAAGACCACAGCCGGACGTTCCTGCTTTGCCATCGTCAGCGCCTCAACGGCACCGGCAGCCTCGATGATGGTAAGCGTCGTCTCTTTCAACGCGAGACGCAGCAGCTTTCTGGTCGAGTCCTGATCGTCAACAATCAGGATCTTTTTGTTAACAGGCGCAAGTGACATATTGACTTCTGTTCATTTGAAAAGCGAGATTGCTTTCCAAAGTTTGAATGGGTACGAATGGCACGGGCCGGTCATATTCTGGACAGAATGGTGGGACGTGAAGGACTTGAACCTTCGACCAAAGGATTATGAGCAGACCGAGCCGCTAGGACCCCAATAAACACGGGGGTTTGCGGCGGCCTCAACCCTACCGTGGAAATTTTTGTGGAAGTATAGCTGCACGTAACCATATGTTTTTATTGAAGATTTTTGGTTCAATCTTTCATCAGGGTGTGCAAGCAAAACTGCCTATTTTTTAATCAATGTTTGAGCTTGAACTTAGCCACCCACGCTTCAAAGCCTTGAACACTCATGTACCTTGGATCCAAAGTATTAGCGTGATGCGTTGCCCATCGCACCCATCGATCAAAGTCCTTTATGGGTTTCTGAGAGGCTTGGGACTTGGCTTGCATGATCTCAATCAACTCCCTAATCTGGTCAGCATGGTTCATGCCCTCAACCGCTGAGCTCATCAAGGTTTGCCGACTACCTCAAGGTGACAGAACGCACCATTTACCGTCTATCCCAAGCCAAGAAAATTCCTTCGTTCAAGGTCGGTGGTATGTGGCGATACCTTCGCAAGGACATTGACGCTTGGATTGCCCGGCAGACTGCAGGCACGGAGATCGCACAATGAACGCCATCGAAATTGAAGAAGCGGTATCCACGCTAGCACTCGCCACTTTTGATCGAGACGAATTCCCTTATGCCTTCCTGATGGCCTTTGGGAACAAAGAGACAACCATCAAGCGGCTGAAGTCAGGTACGTCAAACAAGTCTGACGTCGGCGGCGTACTCCAGACCAACAACCTGCACATTGCTGTTGCACATACAGGCGGCGTCACCCAATGCCTCAAGTCCCTTAAAGACAGCCCAGCTACAGCCAAGGGCAAAGTCAAGTTCATTGTTGCCACTGACGGCGAGACGTTTGAGGCTGAAGACCTGGAAACTGGCGAGACCAGAGCGTGTGATTTTCAAGATTTCCCAAACAACTTTGGCTTTTTCTTGCCACTTGCTGGCATCTCGACTGTTAAGCAAATACGTGAAAGCTCCTTTGGCCGAAGGTGCCGCAGCGTTTGTGCGTTTCAAGGATGAGGGGCGTTATGTCTGACTTAGATGACTTGCGAGCGGAGCTTGACGATTTCGCACAGCCTGCAAAGAAGGGCGGGAAAAGTGCTCTTGAAGAACGTGTTATCGCAGGGTTTGAAGAAATCCAACGCTTTGTAGAGCAGCACGGACGTGCACCACAGCACGGCGAAGACAAGGACATATTTGAGCGTATCTACGCGGTAAGGCTTGATCAGATACGTACGCAAGAGCTTTGCCGAAGTTTTGTTTTGCCAATCGATCACCAGGGCCTGCTGAACGGCGTTGAGCCAATGAGTATTTCATGTGCCTTGGCGCTTGCCTGCTCCAGCTCAAGCTCTCCTGTGCTTTTGCTGTGCCATTTTTTCCCGTCAACTGTGTAGCGGCATTGCCATACTTCGCTATCGGGTCGTCTGTAGACAACGAGTTTTTTCTTTAATAATTGGTGTGTGCTTTCGCTCTTTCCGGGCATAAATTTTTTACTTACTATGCGCTGCTAAGGTAAATTTTTCCCTAAAAATTTATGCTTGCAGGCTTAAGTAAATATTAAAGTCAGCGCACTCGTAGAGCAAAGGTTTTGGTGAAATTAAATGCGGAAAATTTTCAAGCAGCAGCCCACGGAATCTGATTCGCATTTAAAAATGAAATCAAGTCATTCGCGGTTATTGCTTCTCCTATCACGACTTGAGTCATATCTCTGAAATACTGCAATATGTCTGCAACAATTTGTGATTCAGCAAAATTCGTAGTTCCACCTTGCGAATTTGTGGCGGTGAAAACAACCCCAGAATTGTTATTTTTCAGAGCCGCTATAGCTGACTGTAAGTATGGTGTTATCGGTGCATGTTTTGTCACAGCCACACCACGTACAGCTAACTCGCCCCATTTAAAAACAGGACCTCCAGAATTTCCAGGGTTCAATGCTGCATTCAGAACTAATCTAAGTTGGGGAGTTTTCATTCCTTGAATAAAATGTCCATTGAATCCTGCCAAATATCCAACAGTAAGAATAGGTGATGGCCCACTGTACCCAAGCGGATGTCCCCAAGCATAAACCTTGTCAGCTACATCCAACGTTTTTGCTTCAATCTTTAATGGTGTATAGGTAACCACTCCAGCTAATTCAAGCACGGCTAAGTCTGTATAAGGATCGCAGATAATTTCCCCAACTTGATGCACCGTGCCATCAGAAAATTGCACAACAACATTTCCTGGATCTCCTCCGCGTACAACGTGCTCATTCGTGACGATGTGTTGTCCAGAGACTAACCATCCAGTTCCTTTTTGACCTGTTATGTTGCAAAAAACTATAACAACAGACAAGATAACTTGCGTTGGCAACGTAGCACCTGAATTCAAAGTGCATTGCGTTGAAATTGGCATGTCACTGCTTTTCATAACGATCATCCTTTGTGAGTTGTAGGTTAACCTTTTTAATAAAAAAACCCCTGCCATCTCTGACAAGGGTTTTTAATTTGGTGGGCCCCCCGAGAGTCGAACTCGGCACCAACGGATTCTGGTTTGTGTGACTTTCGCCACTCCCTGGACTTTGCCTTCACCATAGCTTTCGCCTTAGGTGGGTGCCGTCAAGTCTCTACACCTTCAAAGTGATTTCTCACTGAGCTTGGCTCGGCATTGCCCTACGCATTACTGCGCTTAGGTTTCACCGAATTTGACACCATCCCATACGCAGTTTCCAAACGCATGGCACAAAATTTATGAGTCCGCTGCTCTAACCAAGCATGAGCTAGAGGCCCGAAAAACTGATTTTAGTGGCGCAATCACCTATCAAGTTGCTAGAAAGAAAACTTTGCCACCGTAGAAGCGCCGTAGAAGCAATTTTTCACACCTTCGACGCTTGCAACCTATTGATTTATATAGGTTTTCTTTAAAAATGGGGCTTGGGCAGGTCTTTTATGAGTCCTCTGCTCTAACCAACTGAGCTAACGTCCCGACCGAAGCCGGATTGTAGTGGCCTACTTGTGGTGG
>CAITXW010000406.1 GCA_903896425.1 uncultured beta proteobacterium
AAAGCCGAAGAGGTTGCTTTCATCCTGCGCCACGCCGGCGCGCGCACGCTGGCCACCGACAGCGGCCTGGCCGAACTGGCGCGCGCAGCCGCCGCACTGCAAACCGAGGTGCGTGAGTTCATCTGGTTGCCCTCCGAAGACGCCAGCAGCCCGGCCGCCGGCATGCACAGCTTCGATACGCTGGCCGCCTGCAGCGCGCCACTGCCGGAGATCACGCTGACCAGCACCGATCTGCTGCAGATCGTTTACACCAGCGGCACCGAATCGAGCCCGAAAGGCGTGATGCTGACGCACGACGCCGTGCTCTGGCAGTACGTCAGCTGCCTGGTTGACGCCGAGATCACGGCGCAGGACCTGACGCTGCACGCGCTGCCGCTGTACCACTGCGCGCAGCTTGACGTGTTCTTCGGCCCGGCCATCTACATCGGCAGCAGCAACGTCATCACCTCCAAGCCGGTGCCTGACAACCTGCTGGCGCTGATCGAGAAGTTCAAGGTCACCAGTTTTTTTGCGCCGCCCACGGTCTGGATCGCGCTGCTGCGCTCACCGGCGTTCAGCGCAGAGCGCCTGGCCAGCCTGGTCAAAGGCTATTACGGCGCCTCCATCATGCCGGTGGAAGTGCTGCGTGAACTGGCCGCGCGCCTGCCCAAGGTACGCCTGTGGAACCTGTACGGCCAGACCGAGATCGCGCCGCTGGCGACTATGCTCGGGCCGGATGACCAGTTGCGCAAGCCCGGCTCCTGTGGCCGCGCCGTCCTCAACGTCGAGACGCGCGTGGTGGACGACCAGATGCAGGACGTGCGCGTGGGCGAGGTCGGCGAGATCGTGCACCGCTCACCGCATCTGATGCTGGGCTACTTTCACGACGACGAGCGTTCGCGCGCCGCCTTCACGGGCGACTGGTTTCACAGCGGCGACCTGGGCATCATCGACGCCGAAGGCTTCATCAGCGTGGTCGACCGCATGAAGGACATGATCAAGTCCGGCGGTGAGAACGTCGCCAGCCGCGAGGTCGAAGAAATGATTTACCGCCTGCCGCAGGTCAGCGAAGTGGCTGTGATCGGCCTGGCCGACCCGCGCTGGGTCGAGGCTGTGACGGCGGTGATCGTGTTGAAAGACGGCCAGACACTCAGCGAGGCCGAGGTCATGGCGCATTGCAACACGCACATGGCGAGCTTCAAGAGCCCCAAACGCGTGGTCTTCACCGACGCGCTGCCCAAGAACCCGAGCGGCAAGCTGCTCAAGCGCGAACTGCGCCGCAGTTACGACCAGCGCTGAGTCCAGCCGCTGCGCCGCGCCGTGCCGGTGCGACCCTGTTGCACGCGCCTGCAAATGGCAACGCAAAATGCGTCGCTCAAGTTCAGCTAACGTTTGCCGAGGTCAACAGCAGGGTCACCGAGGTGCCGACGCCAATCGTGCTTTCGATCAGCAATTGGCCGCCGTGCAGATCAATGATCTCCTTGACGATGCTCATGCCCAGGCCGGTGCCCGGAATATTGCCCGAGCTGTCGGCGCGGTAGAAACGGTCGCAGACATGGGCCACCTGCTCGGGCGTCATGCCAAGGCCGTGGTCAGCGACGCGGATGCCGACCTGTGCCGGCAAGCCGCTGCCGGCTGCAGCGTCAGCGCTGAACAGGGTGATGCACACGGCGCCCCCGGCGGGCGAATACTTGTAGGCATTGGAGAGCACGTTGCGCAAGGTCTGCATCAGCTTCTTGCGATCGGCGCGCACCCGCAAAGTTTGCGCCTGCGCTTCAATCAGCGCCGCCTGCTGGCGCGCCGGCACGCCGAAATCAACAACCAATTCATGTACCAGCGCGACGGCATCGACGCTGGCAAAAACGAAATCCTTACCGCGCCGCTCGTCGATGCGCACCAGGTCCAGCAACTCGTTGATGATTGCAATCATCATCTCGCACTGGCGGTGGATGATGGCCAGAAACTCCTGGCGCTGCGGCTCGTCGAAAGACTGCGCCATCATGAGCTCCGAGTAACCGTAGATGCTGGCCATCGGTGTGCGCAGCTCGTGCGCGGCGTGCGACAAAAACTCGCTTTTCATCCGGTCCACTTCGGTCTCATGCGTGACGTCGCGGAAATAGAGAATCTGTGAAACGGTCTCGGCCTGGGACAGGCGCAGGCCGATTTCAAGCACGTGCTGGCCCGGGTCGGCGAGTTCAATCAATTGGCGCCGCCCAGAAGCTGGCGTATCAGCAGCACTTGCCGATTCTTGCAACGCCACGCCGGTCTTGAGCGCTGCAATACCAGCAAAGCGCGCCGGATCCAGACAGGCGCTGGCCAAACGCTCGGAGAAAGCGGCTTCATCGAGCCCGATGATGGCGTCGAACGCCAGCCCTGTCATGCGGAAAAAAGCCGGGCTGGCGTATTTGACACAGTGCTGCGCATCAAAGGAGATAAAGCCGTCGGGACTGAGATCGAAAATCGCGTTGAGTTGCTCGGTGTGCTCACGGATGCGCCCCAAGGCCGCTTCCAATTCGTGCTGGGCCTCGACGCGCATCTGATTCTCGACATGCAACACGGCGTGACCGTCCTCAAGCTGGGCGTGCTTTTCCTGCAGGGCGGCGGCGATGCGCGCCGTTTCTTCATTGGCGCGCGTGAGCTGGTCGACGCGCTCGGCGATGGCGCGCGACATCACGTTGAAAGCCGCGCCCAGGCGCCCGACATCGTCCTTTCCTTCTGGCACTGGCGCTGGCGTCAGCTCGCCTTGCGCCACTTTCAGGCTGGCCGTCGTCAACAACGAGAGCTGGCGTGTGATCAGCAAACCGAGCAAGGTCAGCAGCCCGGCCGAGAGCAGCAATTCGCCCGTGGCGATCAGCACGCCCTGCGTCAACAGGTTCTTGCGCGCCACCAGGATGCGCTTCAAATCAAGCCCGAACTGCAGTTTGCCCAGCGTCTGCCCGGCCAGCCTGATCGGCAGCGCAACGTCATAGCGCGGCGGGTCATCGTCATCATCGAGGGTGAAGTGGTCATCAATCGCCGGCAAGGGCTTTTTGAGCGGCCAACCACTGGTGGCGACGATGACGCCGTTGGCGTCGCTCACCGCGAGGTAATCGATGCCACGAATCGCATGACTCTCGTCGAGCACCGCCTGTACGGTGGCATAGTCGTACTGCGCCAGGGGTGCCACCAGCGCGGCCGAGAGCACGGGCGCGATCTGCTGGGCCTGCTCACGGGCCTGCTCACCCATGGCGTCGTGCAGCAGGCGCAGGCTGTTGCCAACCAGAATGGCCAGCATGACCAGTTCGACCAGCAGCGCCGCCAGCACCAGCCGACCACGCACCGTGCGCCAGGGAGCGAAGTGCATTACTTGGCCTGCCTCAGCAGCACGCGAACCTCGTTGGCATAGGGATCCAGCGCAATCAATTCACGCGGCTCGAGTGGCCGGTAACCGCCAAGCTGGTGCTTTGCGAAATACTGTTTGGCCTGCTCGGTTTCAGCAAAGGCCCATAGCGCCGCCGAAATGAGCTCGCGCTGTTTGGCGTGACGCGCGTTGAGCACATAAACACGCCCGGCCATGGGCAGGCTCTCGGCCAGCAGACGCAGTTGCGAGCGCACTGCGGGTGGCAGGTTCTGGTAGTTGGCCAGCGACATGAAGCCGGCGCTGCCCTCGCCTTTGAGCAGCAGTTGGGCCACGCTGTCGGAAGCGCTGACATAACGCAGCGTGGCCTCGGCCACCGAATTACGCAGCAACCAATGCTGCCCCCACAACGTGACCAGCGACGAGGCCGACAGGCCGATCACCGTGCTGCCGGCCAGGTCCTTCGGCTCCCGGGAGCGGCTCTCCGCCGCCACCAGCGCCACCGCTTTGAAGTCGGCCTGGTAGGTCAACAGCGGCAGGTAATGGGCATCGGTTTGCAGCAGCCGTGCCTGATGCCCGGTGGTGATGGCGATGTCGTAGTTCTGCGCCATGCCACGGCGAGCAAATTCGGTGAAGTCCGGCGCCGTGACAATTTCTACCGGTCGTTGCAAAACCTGCTCCAGGTACAAACGCAAAGGCTGGTACATCTCGATGATGACGCGCGCGCTGGAATGCGGCGCAACGCCGATGCGAAATGGGGTCGCAGGCGTGTTGACGGCTGCCAGTGCCAACAGCGGCAACAGCAGGAACGCGCCAACCAGCCAACGCATGCAGCGCATCGTGATGCGAATGGGGGAACCGTGAGCTGTGCGCCTCATTGCGGCACGCGAACCGGGCCCTTGATACCCGATAGCGCCGCCTGCGTGCGGGCTTGCGGGTAAATCATTTTCTCTTCCAGCTCAACGTGGCCCAGACACAGATCGGAGAACACTTCGACGTTGTGCTGGAACTCGGCACCATCAAACCAGTTGTTACCTGAGGCCATGGCACGCAGTTGCGGCGCCAACTCAAGCCAGTTCTCCTCAATCCAGCCGTGGTCTTGCTGCAGCAGGCGCACCAGCGCTGTGAGTTCAGCTTCACCACCGGCCAGCAGGGGCGCAAATACCTTTTTCTCTTCGTCCAGATGGTGCTGGCGCGAGGTGCCGGAAAAGAACGCCTCGATAACTGCAGCCTGCTGCTGCACCGCTGCATCGACGCCGTCAGCAGCGACTTGCGCTGCCATCGCCGTCAACTGTTTCAGGTGCTCAATAATCTGCTGGTGACAGGCATCAAGGGCTTCGAAGCCTATCGTAGCGGGACGGGGTGCAGCACTCATAGCATCTCCAAAACAATTCAAAACCAGCCAAGGCCGCATCTGCAGCCGACACCCGCATGGTAGCGGAGCGCGCGCTGGCCTGCAAAACTGCCCGTGCGCGGCAAATGCGGAAGTCGGAGACCCAATTGCCCGTTTGCAACGTTAAGATTGGCCCTGACCTCGCCGGATGTTGTGACCGGTCGGGTAGTCCCGTATCCACTCTATCTTTGAACTGGAAAACACCATGCCCCTATTTAACTGGACTGAAAAAAGCGCCAGCATCCTGCAGCAAGGCGGCGTCATTGCCCCCGATGAACGACTACCCTGGCCGCAAACTGCCGTCATGGGCATGCAGCACGTGATTGCCATGTTTGGCGCCACGGTGCTGGCTCCGATCTTGATGGGCTTTGATCCCAATCTGGCCATTCTGATGAGCGGCATCGGCACACTGATTTTCTTTGTGATCACAGGCGGGCGCGTGCCGAGCTACCTGGGTTCAAGTTTCGCCTTCATTGGTGTCGTGATTGCTGCCACCGGCTATGCCGGCAAGGGGCTCAACCCGAATATTGGCGTGGCACTGGGCGGCATCATCGCCTGCGGCGCCGCCTACACCGCAGTCGGCCTGCTGGTGCAGATCGCAGGCACCGGCTGGATCGAAAAGTTGATGCCGCCGGTGGTCACCGGCGCCGTCGTGGCCGTCATCGGACTGAACCTGGCGAGCGTACCGATCAAGAACATGGCCGCCAGCAACTTTGACAGCTGGATGCAGGCCGTCACCTTCGTCTGCGTGGCCATGGTGGCCGTGTTCACGCGCGGCATGGTGCAGCGTTTGCTGATTCTGGTCGGCTTGATTGTGGCGACACTGGTCTACGCTGTACTGACCAACGGCATGGGCCTGGGCAAGGCGCTCGACCTGTCAGGCGTTCTGAACGCAGCCTGGATCGGCATGCCCAATTTTGCCGCCCCGGTGTTCGACGCCAAAGCCATGCTGATGATTGCGCCCGTGGCCATCATCCTGGTCGCAGAGAACCTCGGCCACATCAAGGCCGTCACCGCCATGACCGGCAAGAATCTGGACGCCTACATGGGCCGCGCCTTCATCGGCGACGGCATCGCCACCATGGTCAGCGGCAGCGCCGGCGGCACCGGCGTCACCACCTACGCCGAAAACATCGGCGTCATGGCCGCCACCAAGATCTACTCCACCGCCATGTTCCTGGTGGCCGGTCTGCTGGCCATCGTGCTGGGTTTCAGCCCCAAATTTGGCGCCGTCATTCTGGCCGTTCCGCTGCCGGTGATGGGCGGTGTCAGCATTGTGGTGTTTGGCCTGATTGCCATCGCCGGTGCGCGCATCTGGGTTGAAAACAAAGTGGACTTTTCGGAAAACAAAAACCTGCTGGTGGCCGCCATCACGCTGGTGCTGGGCACCGGCGACTTCACGCTCAAGTTCGGTGACTTTGCCCTCGGTGGCATCGGTACCGCCACCTTTGGTGCAATCCTGCTGCACGCCTTGTTGAACCGCAAGCGCGGCTGATTCTCTCCAAACGCCTGATGCATGGCATGTTGCGGTGTTCTGCGGCATGCCATGCTTAAGCATGCTGGCAAGCGCACCCTCTGCTATACGGCATCAAAGCCAGCATCTTGAAGGAACTCACAATTCCTGTCCCACCCCTCGCAACTCAGCAAGCCATCGTGGCCGAGATCAAAGCCGAGCAGGCGCTGATGAAGCCCTATCGCGAGGGTGAACGCTAAGGAGTCGCCGGCTGCACTGAGAGTTTCAACCCCAGGGCTTTCATGACTCTGAACAGCGTATCGCTGTTCGGTGCACGCTCGCCGGAGAGGCTTTTGTACAGACTCTCGCGTGACAAGCCGGTGTCGCGAGCTAGTTGCGACATACCTCGGGCGCGGGCAATGGCGCCCAGCGCAGCGCCCAACTCAACCGGATCGCCTTCTTCAAGCACTTGCCGCAGGTATTCGACCACATCCTCTTCGTCATTGAGGTAATTGGCCACGTCAAATGGACGGGTTTTGGTCTTGTTCATTGCCATTCCTTTGCCAGTTGCCCGGCTCGTTCGATATCACGGGTTTGACTCGATTTATTGCCGCCGCCGAGCATCAAAATAATCGCACCGGTACGTTCCACGTAGTACATTCGCCAGCCCGGTCCAAAGACCTCGCGCATCTCAAAAACGCCATCGCCCAGTGCTTTGATGTCGCCCAGATTACCGCGCCGTGCCTTGTCCAATCTGCGGATCAGCCGGATGCGGGTGGCCCGGTCCTTTAGCTGCGCCAGCCAGTCGCTGAACGCTTCCGTTTCGATCACGCTGTACATGGCTTATTGTATCCTTTTGGCTACATGCTGCAAGTCCCACTGCACTAGACTTCAAGCCATGCCTAATCAAAGCCGCACTGCAAAGGTGAACGCCAAATGCTTGACTTGCTGATCAAAAACGCCACCCTGCCCGACGGGCGGAAAAACATGTCGGTGGCCGTGCGCGGCGAGCGCATCGTCGAAGTCGCTGCTGGCCTGGACGCACCGGCACGGCAGGTCATCGACGCGCAAGGCCTGCTGCTGAGCCCGCCTTTTGTCGATGCGCACTTTCACATGGACGCCACGCTGAGCTACGGCCTGCCGCGCGTGAACCAGTCGGGCACGCTGCTCGAAGGCATTGCGCTCTGGGGCGAGTTGAAGCCGCTGCTGACGCAGCAGGCGCTGATTGATCAGGCCCTGGCCTACTGCGACTGGGCCGTGGCCAAAGGCTTATTGGCAATCCGCAGCCACGTCGATGTCTGCGACCCGCGCCTGCTCGCGGTCGAGGCGCTGCTGGAAGTAAAGAAACGTGTTGCGCCCTACATAGCCCTGCAACTGGCCGCCTTCCCGCAAGACGGCGTGCTGCGTGACGCGCAAGGCATGAGCAAGCTCAAGCGCGCGCTCGATCTGGGCGTTGATGTGGTCGGCGGCATTCCGCATTTCGAGCGCACTTCTGAACAAGGCGCGCTAAGCGTCAAGCTGCTGTGCGAACTCGCAGCCGAGCGCGGCCTGATGGTGGACATGCACTGCGACGAATCGGACGACCCGCTGTCGCGCCATGTCGAGACACTGGCCTTCGAGACGCAGCGCCTGGGCCTGCAGGGCCGCGTCACCGGTTCGCACCTGACTTCCATGCACAGCATGGACAACTACTACGTCAGCAAGTTGTTGCCGCTGATGCGCGAGGCGCAGTTGCAGGTGGTGGCGAATCCGCTGATCAACATCACCCTGCAAGGCCGGCACGACACGTATCCGAAACGCCGCGGCATGACGCGCGTGCCCGAGTTGCTGGCAGCAGGCATCAACGTTGCCTTCGGCCACGACTGCGTGATGGACCCCTGGTACAGCCTGGGCAGCGGCGACATGCTTGAAGTGGCGCACATGGGCCTGCACGTGGCGCAGATGACAAGCCAGAGCGCGATGCGCCAATGCTTTGATGCCGTCACCGTCAACCCGGCGCGCATTTTGGGCCTGCAAGGCTACGGGCTGGAGGCCGGCTGCTTTGCCGACTTTGTGCTGCTGCAGGCACGCGATCCCGTGGAAGCCATCCGCCTGCGCGCGACGCGCTTGCAGGTGTTCAAGCGCGGCAAGCTACTGGCGCAGACGCCAGCGGCGACCAGCGAGTTGCACATGGATGGGCGACCGGGGCAGACGGCGTTGATGCTGTAAGCGCCGGCACTGTCAGGCTCAAACGCGCGCACCGTCCAGCCTCAAGGCATGATCTCGACGTACTCATAGACTTCGCATTCCATCACTTGCCGGCGCACCGGCAATGTGGCCTGTTCAAACCACGCTTGCGGCTGGCGCTTGTCGATCTCGCGGCCCATGAAGCGGATCAACTCGCAAATCGGCTCGACCACATTGACGCGGTAGCGCGTGTCCTGCAAGACGTAGCCGACGTGCATGTTCTTCATGCAATTGCCACGGCACCAGGCATAGGCCTCGCAGCCCTCGCACGGCATGGCCGATGTCGGTTGCAGCGGGCTCTTCTTCAACCAGTTTGACTGGATGTCGCCCATCTTCATGGCGGGGTCGTAAAGCATGTCGGGGCAGGGGTAAATTTCGCCGCTGGGCATGACGTTGAGCAGGTGCGTGGAGACGCGGCATTGGGCGCGGCCCGCATACAGCTCTTGCGCCCGTGCCGGGAAAAGTTTGTTGCGCACCATGCCCATTAACGGAATGAGCGGGTACAGCACATCCGTGCGCGAAAAGAACTTGTCAATCAACTGCACCAGCACGGCCTGGCGTTTGGCCATCGAGTCGTCGGCGTACATCTCATCGGCCACAAACTGCCAATACAGATAGTCAAACGGCGAGTCTTCGCTCACCAGTTTGTCGAGCTCCTCAAACGAGGTGTCGGGGTTGCTCCAGGTGACGCGCGCGGTGACCGAGCCGCCGATTTGTTCGCGCACCTCCTTGAGGTTCTTGATGACCTGGCGGTAAATGCCGCGCCCGCGGTAGCCGTCGGTGATGGCTTCGCCGCCGTCAATCGAGGCCAGCACGTTCGAGAGCCGCCCCAGCACCCAGTGCGGCAGATTGTCGATCAGGGTGGCGTTGGTCTGCAGTTGAAAACGAAAGCGTGGAAAGCGGCGCATCACTTCCATCATCAAGGGCTGATTGAGCGTGGGCTCGCCGCCGTAGAAGGTGACATAGACCTCCTTGCCCTGCAGATGCTTGTCAACGAAAGCGCTGAGCTGCTCGATGTCGTAGGCGACATGAACCTGCGAGCCCAGCACCTCGCCCACGCCCAGTGAGCAGTAGCTGCACTTGAGGTTGCACTTGAGTGTGGTGAGCAATTGCAGTTCGACTCGCCCACCGACGATGGGGTTAAGGTCTGATTGCGGAACTTGGGCGGTGGCAGCGTCTGGGGAGAAGTGAACGGGTCTGATGGTGTGCATGGTGGTGCGCCAGGGTGGCGCAAAAACTTGAAGAATGGCTCTGACAATGGTCACGGAAGAACCCCTGAGCATAGCGCCAGCCAAAACAACCCCCGCTGATGCCAGCAAGCCAGGCGAGGAGCGCTGGGTCATCGCCGCTATAGATGTGTTGGTAATTAAGAACTGAGAAAACAGTAGTTCTCGTTTCGATCATTCACTTCCAGAATCCACCCCATCGCAATTTCGCAATGGATTCCAAGAGTCGAACATGATCAAACGCAGAGCAATTTTCAAACTCGCCGCCAGCACCATCCTGGCCGCAAGCGCCTTCAGCGCCGCCGCCCAACCGGCAGTGACGCTGCTCAACGTGTCGTACGACCCGACGCGCGAACTCTATGTCGAGTTCAATGCCGCTTTCACAAAATACTGGAAGGCCAAGACCGGCCAGGACGTGAGCATCAAGCAGTCGCACGGCGGCTCGGGCAAGCAGGCGCGCTCGGTCATTGACGGACTCGACGCCGACGTTGTCACGCTGGCGCTGGCCGGTGACGTGGACGCACTCAACAAGAACGGCGGCTGGCTGATCTCCGACTGGCAGAAACGCCTGCCACACAACGCAGCGCCCTACACCTCGACCATTGTGCTGGTGGTGCGCCAGGGCAACCCGAAGGGCATCAAGGATTGGGACGATTTAATCAAACCGGGCGTGAGCGTGATCACGCCAAACCCGAAGACCTCGGGTGGCGCGCGCTGGAACTACCTGGCGGCCTGGGAGTTCGCCAAGCGCAAGCTCGGCAGTGAAGCCAAGGCGAAAGACTTCATCCAGGCCTTGTACAAGAACGTGCCGGTGCTCGACACCGGCGCGCGCGGCTCGTCCATCACCTTTGCCCAGCGCAATCAGGGCGACGTCTTCATCTCCTGGGAGAACGAAGCACACCTGCTGGAAAAAGAATTCGGCAGCAAGGTTGACATCGTTTACCCCTCCATCAGCATCCTGGCCGAGCCGCCGGTGAGCGTGGTTGACAAGAACGTGGACCGCAAGGGCACGCGCGCCGTGGCAACTGCTTATCTGGAATACCTCTACAGCGACGAAGGCCAGGACATCGCCGGCAAAAACTTCTACCGCCCGATCTCCGAAAAGTACCAGGCCAAGTACGTCAAGCAGTTACCCAAGATCAATCTGTTCACGATCGAGCAGGCCTTTGGCGGCTGGAGCAAGGCCGACAAGGACCACTTTGCCGATGGCGGCAGCTTTGACCAGATTTACCTGAAGAAGTAGCCCGCAAGCTGTCACACACACCGGGGAGAACAAGCATGATTGTTTTGCAACAACCAACCCACTCCGTGCAACTTGAGTTGGTGCGCGTGCTGCGCGTCACAACGCAGGCCTGGGGTCTGCCGGAAGCTCGCCCCAGGCAGGCCCGACCCTGGAAGCTTGCGACCCGGACCCCAAACACCCAACGCTTGGCCTTCCAAAGCAACTGGTCGCGCGTGCCAGTGCAAAGCCTGCGCTGGGCCATCTGACCGAAAGAACACTTATGTCCATCAAAGCCATCAACGTACGCAACCAGTTCCGCGGCAAGGTGCACGAAATCATCCGCGGCGATGTCGTCTCGGAGATCGACGTCGAAACGCCCTGGGGCATCGTCACATCGGTCATCACCACGCGCTCGGTGGACGAGTTGCAACTGGTGATCGGCTCCGAAGTCGTGGCGCTGGTCAAGTCGACCGAAGTGTCGATCGCCAAGCTCTAGGAATACCGTGATCGAACTCCAGGGAATTTTTCAGACCTACCAGGGCGCAAGCGGCCCGGTAGAAGCGCTGCGGGGTGTTGACCTGCATGTGCCGCGCGGCGAGATCTTCGGCGTCATTGGCCGCAGCGGCGCGGGCAAGAGCTCGCTGGTGCGCACCATCAACCTGCTCAATCGGCCCGTGGCCGGCCAGGTGCGGGTCGACGGCAGCGACCTCACCGCACTCCGGCCCGATGCGCTGCGCGCGGCGCGGCGCGATATTGGCATGATCTTTCAGCACTTCAACCTGCTGGCCTCACGCACCGTGTTCGACAACGTGGCCTTGCCGCTGGAATTGGAAGGCCTGCGCCGCGCTGACGCACGATCAACAAAACTCTGTTTTTGCTTGACTGAATCGCACGATTCGATTAAATTGGACGGAATTGTTCTGTAAGGAGAATCGCAATGCAAACTTTTACCGCCAACGAAGCTAAAACGCGATTCGGCGAGTTTCTGGACCGGGCGCAACGTGCGCCGGTTGGTGTTCTCAAGCACGACCGCATGGTCGGTGTGATGGTTAGCGTGCAGGATTTTGAAGCCATGCGCGCCTTCTACGCCGACCGCTTACAGCATCGACTCGATGCGTCAGCGCAGGCGGCTACGCGCGCTGGAATGACGCCTGAAATGCTGGATAAGTTGCTGGCCGATGAGAGCTGATACTCAGTCCACCAGAATCGTGGTCGACACCAACGTGTGGCTGAGCGCCGCCCTGTCTCCAACAGGCGCCCCATCACAGGTGCTTCGGCGGGTGCTGGCTCAGGGTGTTCCCGTGTTTTCAGGAGACACTTTTGCCGAACTGGAAGCACGAATCTGGAAACCCAAATTTGACCGCTACTTGACGATGGAGACGCGCCAGGGAATCTTGCATGATGCACTGGCCCTGGGGCATTGGGTTGATATCCCCGAAGCCATCGCGACCCAGCGCTTCAGCAGGGACAAAGACGATGACAAGTTCATTCACACCGCAATCGCCGGTTCAGCAATGTGGCTGGTCACAGGCGACCTGGATTTACTGGTGATTAAGGCCGACTTGGGTATGCGCATTGTTGCGCCGGCCCAGGCACTGCTAATGGAAGATTTTCTTTCCAACGGTTAGCTGTAGTCTGCATAGCCATCGATGTAATCTTCCTCGCGTGGCGTACGAATCTGCTCACTGTTGGCAAGGATGGCCGCAATGGTTGCAGGCCTATCGTCGCTCAAAATGCTCCGCAACCTAGACCCAATCCTCAGTCTTCTCTGAACTCCGAAACAAGCAATCAGGGG
>CAITXW010000407.1 GCA_903896425.1 uncultured beta proteobacterium
AACCGCCCGACCGCGCAGGCCTTGCTGATGCGCAAAGTGCCCGCCATGACTGAAGCTGTGGCCGCTCAATCCTGTGCCATGCTGCTGGACCCGAAAACCGGGTTTTACTCCGATGTCGCCCTAGACGAGAAAGCCGTGCAGGCGGTGATGGACTTGCGCAGCAAACTCGGCGAGGGTGGGCGTGTGCTGACCGATCAGAGCAAGTATGTCGACCGGCGCTACTGGGAGTTGGCGGTTCGCCCCTAAGCGGGGGGGCACTGCTTATCGAAGGGCCTTCGCCCGTTGAGATCCTCCTTAGCATTGAAGGCGCGTTTCCCGTCCAATACACTGTTGCATCGGGACTGAATATACCGGCCGATATATGGGAGCCAAGTACTTTGTGGTTGCGAGCGCGTTTGCGCGGATTATTTTGGATTGATTTTGCTCGCCCCATCTTGTTTGCTGGCGTGCTGGGATGCTGCGCGGATGCCGCCTGGGCGGTGCTGGGGCAGGCGGTGTCGGCGCCAGCAGCGTCTGTTTCACCGGCGACACCTGCAAGGCGTTTGGCCGCTGCATCAACGCCGCCCTCGGGCTTGTACACGGTGCAGGAACTTGTGCTCGAGACCGGCACCGCCGTTCAGGAATACAGCAATGCCGCGGGTGTGGTGTTTGCCATGACCTGGCGGGGGCCGGTACTGCCTGATCTGAGCGTTTTGTTGGGTGACTATTTCACTACGTTCAAGACTGAAATGGAGCAAGCCCGCGCGCAGGGCAAGCGGGGTTCACCGGCCACTGTGGCGCGCGCCAAACTTGTCGTTCATTCCAGCGGGCGTATGCGGAATTTTTATGGCTATGCGTATGCACCTGACTTAATTCCGGTCGGTGTCAGTATCAGTGATGTACTTCAATAGTCGTCCAGGCCGCGCCATAGCGCTGCTCCTTGTTGCGTTTCTGCTCACCGCGTGTGGCGGGGGCGCATCGACACCGACAAATGCCGCGCCGGTCGCCAGTCGCGTGACGATCAGCGGTACGGTGGTGCTTGGCTCGCTGTTGGCGGGCAATTACACGTATGCGGACGCTGAAAGCGACGCCCAGGGCAGTTCCACTTTGCGCTGGATGCGATCTGGCAACAGTGGCGGGACAGACAAAGTGGCGATCAGCGGTGCGATAACGCACAACTACACCGTGGTTGCTGCAGACCTGGGCAGTTATCTCTATTTCTGTGTGCTACCGGTGGCCATTTCAGGTACATCACCGGGTATAGAAGTCTGCTCCCTTGCGACGATTGCAGTGCCAGCATCGGCCAACACAATGATCGTCACTGTGGATGCAGGTCCCGATAACTCAGGCTACAACGTCAATCGTTTGTACACTTCAGTCACCATCTGTTATCCAGGTAGCGGTACCTTGTGCCAGACCATCGACCATGTTCTGGTTGATACCGGATCCACCGGTCTGCGTTTGCTGTCGAGCGCCATACCTGGAAATTTAAATCTGACACGTTTGACAGGCAATACCGGATTCCCGCTGCTCAGTTGTGTACAGTTTGTTGACAATACCTTCGCCTGGGGACCGGTGGTAAGCGCCGATATTGTGCTCGGTGGAAAAACGGCAACCAGTGTGCCGATTCAGGTCATTGGCGACCCTGCGTTTGGCACGCCAGCGACAAACTGTTCAATTGGCGGAATCGCCATGACGACGGCAAGCGATCTGGGGGCCAATGGCATCATCGGACTTGGCTTGTTCAAAAATGATTGCGGGGCGGGTTGTTCGGTGACGAGTCACAACGGGTCCTACTACACTTGCACCGATGCCAGTTGTGCGAGTACCAAAGGCACGCGAGCCACTGTTGACCAGCAGTTGAAGAACCCGGTGCCTCTGTTTGCGCAGGATAACAACGGCATTTTGATTGACCTGCCCGCGATTACCACCACCACCGCTGCCACGCTGAGTGGAACGCTCACGTTTGGTATTTATACACAGAGCAACAATCAAGTCACGCCGGGTACGCTGCTCGCAACCGACACGCTGGGAAATTTCACCACCTCACTGGCGGGACGAAGTTACACCAACAGTTTTCTTGATACCGGCTCCAATGGCCTGTTCTTCGATTCGACGGCAATTACTCCATGCGGTGCAGACGGCGCTGGTTTTTACTGCCCGGACTTATTAGCTACTTTCCCGGTCAACCTAATTGGTGCCAACGCAACAAGTGGCACGGTTTCGTTCGCCATTGACAAGGCCACAAACCTGTTTTTCGACAGAAGCCAGCATGTTCTGCCCGCACTGGCTGGTCCGCTCGGCGACAGCACCAGCTTTGATTGGGGTCTGCCCTTCTTCTATGGGCGCCGCGTCTTCATCGGCATTGAAGGTCAGCCTTCCTCGCTTGGGACCGGCCCGTTCTACGCGTTCTGAAGCGCTGCTTAGTTGGCAGCTTCCAGCCCGTTCCTGAAATGCTCCTGCATCCGCTGCATGGCCAGTGCGGCATCTCCTGCCGAGATGGCCGCCATCAGGGCGCGGTGTTCCTTCAGTGATTCTTCAATACGCCCGGTCTTGAGCAGCGAGTTGTGGCGGTTGAGTTTCATGACCTTGCGCAGGTCGGCCACCATCTGATCGCGCCAGCGGTTGTTCGCAATCTCCAGCAGCAGCATATGAAATCGCTCATTGACATTGAAGAATCGCTCACGGTCTTGCGTCTTGGGTTTGGCGCAGTCTTCCAGTTCCTGATGCAGGGCTTGCAAGGTTTTGATCTGCGCTGCCGTGGCCGTGCGGGCCACAACGCTGGCGGCGTCCGATTCGAGCAGACCCAGCAGGTGGTAGACATCGCTCAGGTCACGCTCCGACACTTCGGTCACATAGGCGCCGCGCCGCACCTTCATGGTGACCAGTCCCTCAGCGGCCAGCACCTTGAGTGCTTCGCGCAATGGCGTGCGGCTAATACCGTAGGCTTCAGCGATTTTCAGTTCATCGATCCAACTGCCCGGTTCCAATTCCCGTTGGAAAATGCGTTGGCGCAGAAGTTCAGCCACTTCTTCATAAAGCGCACGGGGAGACAGGGAAAGTGCTGGCATAGTTCAAATTGTAAGCTTGAAACAATATTCTGAATCAATAATTATAAATAACGTAAACTACAGCTGATTTCCTGGACCAGGTGTGGGATCGGTGTTGTCCCGGGCCGTTATGGCCCCTATCATTTGGATAAACTCATTGCGAACG
>CAITXW010000408.1 GCA_903896425.1 uncultured beta proteobacterium
AGTGGCTCCACCGTCGGCGAAGTGGTGTTCAACACCGCCATGACCGGCTACCAGGAAATCCTCACAGACCCGAGCTACTGCCAGCAAATCGTCACGCTGACCTACCCGCATATCGGCAACTACGGCGTCAATGCCGAAGACGTTGAAGCAGCACGCGTACACGCCGCTGGCCTGATCATCAAGGATTTGCCGCTGGTGATGTCGAATTTCCGCGCCGACATGACGCTGTCGCAGTACCTGTTGCAACAGAACACCGTTGCGATTGCCAACCTCGACACGCGCCAGTTGACGCGGCATCTGCGCACACACGGGGCGCAAAACGGCTGCATTCTGGCTTTGCCGGCCGGCACCGCAGTAAGCCAGGCTGCGATCGACCAGGCACTGGCGCTGGCAAAGGCCGCACCCAGCATGGCCGGCACCGATCTGGCCAAGGTGGTATCGACCAAGTTGACCTACGAATGGACGCAAACCGAGTGGCAACTGGCGCGGCCGCAAGGCGGCCCCGGCTATGGGGAGCAAGCTAGTTCAAGTTTCCACGTTGTCGCCTACGACTTTGGCGTCAAGTTCAACATCCTGCGCATGCTGGCCGAGCGTGGCTGCCGCGTGACGGTGGTGCCGGCCCAGACCAGCGCGGCCGAGGTGCTCAAGTACCAACCCGACGGCATCTTCCTGAGCAACGGTCCCGGCGACCCCCAGCCCTGTGATTACGCCATCGCCGCTGTGACGGAACTGATCGAATCCGGTATTCCAATTTTCGGCATCTGCCTGGGCCATCAGATCATGGCACTGGCCAGCGGCGCCAAGACCTTCAAGATGAAGTTTGGCCATCACGGTGCCAACCACCCGGTGAAGAACCTGGCCGACGGTCGCGTCAGCATCACGAGTCAGAACCACGGTTTTGCCGTCGATGAAAAGACCTTGCCCGCCAACCTGCGCGCCACCCATATCAGCCTGTTTGACGGCACGCTGCAGGGGCTGGAGCGCACCGACAAGCCGGCCTTTTGCTTCCAGGGTCACCCGGAAGCCTCGCCCGGCCCGCACGACATCGCCTATTTGTTTGACCGCTTCACTGCGCTGATGGGGCAAGCCCAGGAGAAGAAGAATGCCTAAGCGCACCGACATCAAGAGTGTTCTCATCATCGGCGCCGGCCCGATCGTCATCGGTCAGGCCTGCGAGTTCGACTATTCCGGCGTGCAGGCTTGCAAGGCGCTGCGCGAAGAAGGCTACAAGGTCATTCTGATCAACAGCAACCCGGCAACGATCATGACCGACCCGGCCACCGCCGACGTCATCTACATCGAACCCATCACCTGGCAGACGGTCGAGAAGATCATCGCCAAGGAACGGCCCGACGCCATCCTGCCGACCATGGGCGGCCAGACCGCGCTCAACTGCGCGCTCGACCTCTGGCACAACGGCGTGCTGGAGAAATACAAGGTGGAGTTGATCGGTGCCAGCCCGGAAGCGATCGACAAGGCCGAAGACCGCCTGAAGTTCAAGGACGCCATGACCAAGATCGGTCTGGGTTCCGCGCGCTCCGGCATTGCGCATTCGATGGAGGAAGCCTGGACCGTGCAGAAGACGCTCGGTTTCCCGACTGTGATCCGCCCCAGCTTCACGCTCGGTGGCACCGGCGGCGGCATTGCGTATAACGCTGAAGAATTCGAAGTGATCTGCAAGCGCGGCCTCGAAGCCTCTCCGACCAGCGAACTGCTGATCGAGGAATCGCTGCTGGGCTGGAAAGAGTTTGAGATGGAAGTG
>CAITXW010000409.1 GCA_903896425.1 uncultured beta proteobacterium
AGGCCGGGGGACACGAACGGAGTTGAGTGCCATGTCGGCCTGAGTCCCGAAGTGCGGCGGTCACAAGGTCTGAAATCCATGTGTTGAATGACTGCAAGGTGTCTATGGCGGGCTTCACGGCCGCAACCTCGGACAGGCGGGGTGGTGTCATCAGTCGCCTCATCAAAGTTGCGCCAACTTCGTAAGATTTTGAGCTTGACTTTGTTAGTGCTCAGCTATCCACACCATGGATTGCGGATCAAGATGCTGTGGATGCCTACCGCAATGACAAGTTGAATTTGCAGCGTTTGCCGTGGGCCAACTCAGGGGCTCAGTGCGCCCCGGAGGCGCTATCGGCGCTGGCAGCATCGGTGCGCTTGGGCTTTGAGAGCCAGACCACCGGGATCAGCAGCAGAAAGATCATGGCCGAGGCGTAAAACACATCGTTGACCGCCAGTGTGTAGGCCTGCTGATCGATCATCCGGTTCACCTGGCCAAGCGCCTGCTCAGGCGTCATGCCGGCGTTGTTCAGACCGCCGAGTACCTGCATCGCCGTGGCGCTGCCCTGGTTGATCGATTCGGCCAGTTGCGCATGGTGCAGGGCCGCGCGGTCTTGCCAGATGGTGGTGGCAATCGAGGTGCCAAATGACCCGGCCACGATGCGCACAAAACTCGACAGGCCGGAGGCGGCAGGAATCTTGTCAGGCCGGACGCCCGACAGCAGAATGACCGACAGCGGAATGAAGAAACACGACATCGCAATACCCTGGATCACGGTGGGCAGCATGATGGTGGCGAAGTCAGCCTGCGTGCTGAAATGCGAACGCATGATCAGCACCAGGGCAAAGACGCAGAACGAAAAACTCACGAGGTAGCGCGGATCGACCTTGTTGATGTTTTTGCCCACAATCGGCGACAGGATCATGGCGAAAAAACCAACCGGCGCGAGCATCATGCCGGCATCGAACGAGGGGTAGGCCATGAACTGCTGCAGCCACAAAGGCAGCAGCACAACATTGCCAAAGAACAGGCCGTAGGCAATCGATATCGACACGGTGCCGGACCAGAAGTTGCGCCCCAGGAACAGGCGCAGATCCACCACCGGATGTTCCTCGGTCAACTCCCAGGCCATGAAGAACAGAAAACCTACCAGTGCCACCACGCCCAGCGCCACCACTTCAGGCGAATGGAACCAATCGAGTTCCTTGCCCTTGTCGAGCATGATCTGCAGCGCGCCAACCCACAGCACCAGCAAGCCCAGACCGACGCCGTCAATCGGCAGCTTGTGCGTGATGCTTTCGCGCTTGTGGTAGATGGTCCAGACCATGAAGGCCGACAACAAGCCAATCGGGATATTGATATAAAAGATCCACGACCAGTAGACGTTGTCGGTGATCCAGCCACCGAGCAGCGGCCCGAGCACCGGCGCGACCAGGGTCGTGATGGCCCACAGGCCCATGGCAAGACCGGCCAGGGCCGGCGGGTAACTTGACAGCAGCAAGCCCTGCGACAGCGGAATCATGGGCCCGGCAACAAAGCCTTGCAGCGCGCGAAACACAATCAGCGTCGTCATGTTGGGCGCCAGACCACAGAGCCAGGAAGCCAGCACGAACAGCAGGATGCTGGTAATAAACAAGCGCACCTGGCCAAAGCGTTGCGACAACCAGCCCGTGAGCGGCAGCGCAATCGCGTTTGCCACGCCAAAGCTGGTGATGACCCAGGTGCCCTGGTTCACGCTGACCCCGAGGTCACCCGCGATGGCCGGCAGCGAGACATTGGCAATCGACGAATCGAGCACGTTCATGAAGGTCGCCGCCGACAGGGCAATCGTGCCCCACAGGCGAGCCGAACCCTGTAGTGGCGGGTAATGCGCGAATTGAGCGTTGTGAGCCATGCGCGCCGTGCTTACTTGCGCGCCAGGTTGGCAGCGATGATCTTGCGCACCTCTTCGTCAGCACCATTGCCCAGCGTTTCATAAACGCTCGTCTGCACCAGCGCGCTGGCACGCGGCGCATCGGCCAACGCCTTGCCGCCGAGCTGGCTGACATCAACCGTAGCCTCCATCGACAAGCCAACCCGCAGCGGATTCTTTGCGACCTCAGCCGCGTCCAGCGCAACGCGCACCGGAATGCGCTGCACCACCTTGATCCAGTTACCGGTGGCGTTCTGCGCCGGCAACAAGGCGAAGGCCGATCCCGTTCCCATGCCCAGGCCGGCAACCGTGCCCTTGTATTCGAGCTTCTTGCCATACAGGTCGGCGGTCAGTTTGACGCTTTGGCCGATGCGAATATTGCGCAGCTGAACTTCCTTGAAATTGGCGTCAACCCACATTTGGCTCATGGGCACGATTGACATCAGCGGTGTACCCGCTGCCACGCGCTGACCCAGTTGCACGCTGCGCCGCGCCACGTAGCCATCGACCGGCGCCGGCAACGACATGCGCTGGCTGGCGAGCCAGGCTTCGCGCACTTTGGCCGCGGCCGCGAGCACGCTGGGATGGCGCTCGATGCTGACACCGTCGGTCATCGCTTGGTTGCTGATCAGTTGTTCCTTGGCCACTGCCAGCGCGGCCTGCGCTGCGGCCAGCGCGCTCTTGCCGTTGGCAAGCTGGGTCTGCGCGTGGTTCAAGTCTTCTTTGGATACGGCGCCGTTCTTGATCAAGGACTGGCGACGATTCAGATCGTCGGTGGCGCGCGCAATTTCAACCTGGG
>CAITXW010000410.1 GCA_903896425.1 uncultured beta proteobacterium
AGCTACTGGTGCGCCCAGGTCAGCAAATCAATTTACGGTGGTCGGGGTGGAGCAGTTTGACTGGCCATAAGTGGGGCACTTTGAGTGGCCATCGGGGGCTGGAAGGGGACTTGGAACACAGCCGTTTCCGCAGCCACCGCATGGCGCGCCAAAGCACCCGACAACAGCCTGATCGGACCCAATGATGCCGCTGTCGCCTTGGGCTATGCGGCCACCGCCGGCACCAATGCAGCCGGAACGGTTGCAGCCCGCAACGCTGGCTTTGTCGGCGCATCCAACTCCGACGCCGGCAATCTGAACTATGCCAAGGGCGACCGCTACTCGACCCTGTTCAAGCTGCTGACCGATGTCTCGCTGTCCCAGGGCAGCATGGGTTTCAAGTTGGGTGCCAAGGTCTGGAGCGACGAGACATTGAAGCGCGCCAGCGTTCCCTTTGGCAACCAGGCCAACGGTTTCAACGCGGCGACTTCCACCCCGACTCCGATGCCCGCCAACGCCGCAGCAACGCTGACGACCTTGGGTGCGCCAGCGCCGCTGTCGGACCAAGGCTTTGCAGGACTGAACAAGTTCAGCGGCGTGGAGTTGCGAGAAGCTTATGCCTTCAATACTTTTGACGTCGGCAATCCTTTGTACGTCAAGGCCGGCAACCAGATCATGAAGTGGGGTAATTCGCTCTTCCTGCAAGGCATCAATCAAGTCGCACCGCTCGATGTCACGGCCCTGCGCAAGCCCGGCACCGAGATCGAGGAGGGCTTCCTCCCGATCTGGGCCATCTCTGGCAAGCTCGGCAGCGATGACGGCATGTCGCTCGAGGGCTTCTACCAGTTCAAGGCCCGATCGAGCAACCTGGAATCCTGCGGCACCTACTTTGGCGTGGCTGATTTTGGCTATGCATCCAATGGCGATTTCTGCCCGATCGCACAAGTGGCAGGCTCGCCGACGGGCGGATGGGCCGGTGGTGCTACCGACGGCCGAGCGGACGTCATGTTCATTGAGGGCAAGGCTGCCAAGAATGCACAGGGCGGCTTGTTCTTCAAGCTGCCGGTCAAGGATGTGGGCGTTTTCGGCGTGTACGCGATGAACCTGAGCTCACGCACGCCCTACATCGGTGGGCAGGTGCAAGCACCCGTCACTCCCGGCCTTGCGGCTGGTGCCACACAAGGCGCACGAATGCAGGCGCAGTGGGATTACGTAAACGACATCCACGTGTTTGGCCTGACCGCGTTGACGAAGCTTGACAGCTGGCGTCTTGGCGCCGAGTGGAGCCAGACGCCGAATCAGCCAGTGCAAATCAACGGCGTGTCCCTGATTCAGGGTGGCTTGACTTTTGCCACCCTGGGACCGGTTGCCGGCGCAGCCGCCCTCAACAATCTGGGTCCGATCGGGCAACGGCTGATCGGCGTGGCGGCCACGCCGGGTGTCTGGAACTACGTTCAGGGCTATGACACTTTCTCGAAAATGCAGTTGCTGCTCAACGCAGCGACGCCGCTGTCGAAGTCGATCACCGAGGCAGTCGGCGCCGGTGGCGGCGTGTTCGCGGCTGAAGCCGGTTATCAACGTGCCGGCGTACCCGACGCCAGCGTTTCGGCCACTGGCGTCCCGAGCACCATGCTCTACGGTCGCGCCTTCATCTTCGGGGTGCCGGTTGCGGCAGCCAACTGCGTTGCGACCGGCGCTGCCGGCACCAATTCGCAGCCGCAAGGTTGTCTGGCGGACGGCTTCTTTACGCCAACGGCCTGGGGCATTCGGCTGCGCGTGTCGCTCGACTACCTGAACGTCTTTGATTCCGGCTGGAAAGTCACACCGAGCCTCTACTACGCCACTGACCTGCACGGCTATTCGGTTGACGGCCAATTCAATGAGGGGCGCAAGACACTCAATGCCGCACTCGCCTTGAACCTGGACAAGCGCCACGACGTGGTGCTGGCCTATACGACGTACAACCAAAGTGCGTCCTATGACGTCTTTCGCGATCGCGACAACTACACGGCGACCTACCGCTACAAGTTCTGATGGCGCAAAGTTTGCCCGCGCCAGCGAGCCTGGTCGGGCAGCGTAACGTCGAAGCCATTCGTTAACTTCGTGTCTGTGTCTTTATGGAAATGTTTTCATAGGGGCTCATGAGAGGCGGTGGTGACAGACCAGTGCAGAGAAAGCCAAACGACCGGAAGTGAGCCATGTCCTCGACTGTGGCGTTGAAAAGCCGCAGTGCCTCAGGCTGAAACTGAGTGCGCTTCAACGTTGACCCGAAGCCGATCACGAACAACCCGAAAAATTGCCGCCAGGTTGTCCATGCTTGGATTGCCCGCAGGCGACAACATGCGGTGCAGGCTCTTACTGGGTTTGGCTGTCAGAGTGGCGAGTTGCTCAAAACCCATGGTTGCATTCACCAAGTCACGCAGAATCAGTCGCGCCGTTTCGGGCTCACCGTTCAGAAACAAGGTTGCGGCTTCATCCAGCAGCGCCTGCGCGAAGGATGCATCGCTTTGTACGCGTTGAACAACTGTTTCTTTGAAGCTTCGTGTCAGTGCCATAGTTTTACCTCTTGTTTTTGCTCGCGTTTGACTTGGCCGTCTGTGCCTTCTTGCGCGCTTTATATTCGGCAAGCAACTCTTTTGCGCGGTTGATAT
Organism: uncultured beta proteobacterium; assembly: GCA_903896425.1. Taxonomy (GTDB): domain Bacteria; phylum Pseudomonadota; class Gammaproteobacteria; order Burkholderiales; family Burkholderiaceae_C; genus Rhodoferax. Next base: position 2,631 of record CAITXW010000410.1, read on the forward strand.
CCTGTTGTTGGCCACGCTTGGTGCCACCGCCAAACAGCACGATCAGCGTGTCACCATCCCGTGCCAGGTAAATCCAATATCCAGGACCCCAGTCAACAACGTACTCACCCATTCCATCGAACCACTTGATGCTCGATGTATTGCCCAACTCCATGCGCAGTTTGGCAACCGTGACCTTCGCTGCAGCTTGAGCTGGCAAGCTGTCAAACCACTTCTTGTAGGGGTTTGACCCGTCTTCTCGGATGTATTCCTCGACTTTGATCGGCACGGCTTATGGTAACACATAAGTTACCAATTGTGGGGGGACCGTTTTCAACGGCCTGCGTCAGTTGCGCAATCTCTGAACATTTTGGCGCCTGTGTATTGAAAGTCCGCGAAATGGCCTTATCATTAGCACTCGTAGGAGTTGAGTGCTAACAGGCATTTTGCCGGGCAGAACCCTCTCCGCAGGATATTGAGCACCAACTCGTTTGACTTGGTGCTCGTGTTTTTCAACCAACGTTTCAAATTTAAGGAGCTCCCATGAAACTTCGTCCTCTGCACGACCGCGTGATTGTCAAGCGCGTCGAAAACGAAACCAAGACCGCTTCCGGCATCGTGATTCCTGACAGCGCTGCTGAAAAGCCTGATCAAGGCGAAGTGCTGGCCGTGGGCCCGGGCAAAAAGAACGACAAGGGCGAAATCAGCCCGATGGCCGTCAAGGTCGGCGACCGCGTACTGTTTGGCAAGTACTGCGGCCAAACCGTCAAGGTTGACGGCGACGAACTGCTCGTCATGAAAGAAGACGATTTGTTTGCAGTCGTTGAGAAGTAATTTCTCAGCCTCGCTTCCCTTTATTAATTAACTG
>CAITXW010000411.1 GCA_903896425.1 uncultured beta proteobacterium
AAGTCGGCCGACATGCGCGGCATGTTGCGCACCCAGTCTTCCAGATAGGCTTCCATCTTCAAGCGCCCGATGACCCAGCCGGCGACGATGGCCACCGACAGGCCGAGCCCGAGGTACAGCAGCGCCACCTTCCAGCCGAACATGCCAAACAGCAGCGTCAGCGCCACCTCGTTGACCATCGGCGCCGAGATCAGAAACGAGAAAGTCACACCCAGCGGCACGCCGGCCTGCACAAAGCCAATGAACAGCGGCACGGCCGAGCACGAGCAAAACGGCGTGACGATGCCCAGCGCAGCCGCCATCACATTGGCCACGCCTTCGCTGCGACCCGCCAGCAGCGCACGCGTGCGCTCAGGTGTGAAGTAACTGTTGATCATGCCCATGACAAAGACAACGCCGGTGAGCAGCAACAAGACCTTGGGCGTGTCGTAGAAAAAGAACTGCAGCGCACCGCCCAGGTGGCTGGCGCGGTCCACCGGCAGCGCCGCCACCAGCGCTTGGGCGGCCGGGTCGAGCAGTTGGTACAGCGCGAACCAAGCCAGCGCTGCCAGTGTCAAAAAGACCAGCGGCTGGCGCGCCGGCCAGCGTTTAAGGGGTGCAGTCAGAGTGCTCATACGGGTGAAGACGTGTCATGGTGCCAAAAGACGCAGCTTTGCAAAACTATTTTCAAAATCTCGGCAGATGCGCGCCCCCATGAAACCTGCGCTGATGACCACGGGCTCAGGTTCGCGGCAGTTTTAAAGTAGCGCAAAGCCCACCCTGGGAACGGTTCTCCAACAGGAGTTCGCCACCGTGCGCCAAGGCGATGTCCTTGACGATGGACAGCCCGAGTCCGGCGCCACCGGTCGCACTGTTGCGTGAGCTATCGGTGCGGTAGTAGGGCTCGGTGACTTTGGCCAGTTCCTGCGCCGCGATGCCGGGACCCTGATCCTCGACACTGATGCGCAACTCGGTTGCACTGTCAACAATGCGCACCTGCACCGAGGCACCGTACTTGATGGCGTTGTCGATCAGGTTTTGCAGCGCGCGCCGCAGGGCCGACAGGCGAGCGCTGTAGGGCGACAAGGCCTGCCCCGCAACGCTGACCGTTCGACCCAGCACCCGCGCGTCTTCGCTCATGCTCGCCAGCAGCGCGTTGATATCGATGGCACGCACGGCCTCGTTGTCCTGCAGTCCGCGCAGATAGTCCAGCGTCACATCAATCATGGCCGCCATGGCGTCAAGGTCGCCGGCCAGTTGGTCGCGCAGTTTTTCGTCGTCCACAAGTTCAGCGCGCAGTCGCAAACGCGTCAGCGGTGTGCGCAAGTCATGCGACACGGCAGCCAGCGCGCGCGCGCGTTCGCTGATGAGGCGCTTGATACGTTCCTGCATGCGGTTGAAGGCTTGCGCGGCACGGCGCGTCTCGACCGGACCTTCGATCAGAAGCGGTGGCGCGTCGAGATCACGGCCCAGCAGGTCAGCCGCGCTCGCCAGTTGCTGCAGCGGCCGGGTCACCTGGCGCACCGCCACCATGACAACGACTGCAACGATGGCCAGTGTGATCAAAAGACGCGCAATGAGTTCGTTCGACAAAGCCGGCGCCTCGGCTTCGTCAGCCAAGCGAAAGCGCACCCACTGCCCATCGCGCAGGCGCACATCGGCGCCGCGCCGGGCATTGCCGCGCTGCTGCATACCGGAGGGCTTGCCCCACTGCATGCCCGACCCAGCCGCTTCACCCAGCACGCGAATCTCGTGTTCAACGCCCAGGCGTGCATTGATCATGCTCTGCATCGGTCGATGCCCGGTGTTGGGCGACACCTGATCCGCGCCAATCAGCGTTACTTGCATGGCGCCGTATTGCAGCGCCGCCAGCGTGTCCTTGCGCCGCGCTGGATCGTCGGTTTCGAGCACACGAACGGCCTCGGCGATGCGTTCGACAAAATTTTGCCCGCGCGCTTCGGACACGACCGTGGCGCGCTCGCCCCATTGCAGCCAGACGCTGGCCAGTTGCGCCGTGAACAAGCCCAGCAACAGGATCAGCGCCATGCGGGCAAACAGGCTCGACGGCAACTTGCGCAAATTCAGGCGCATGCGGCACGCCTGTCAACACTGGCGGCCAGAACATAGCCCTCGCCACGCACGGTCTTGATCAACTCGGGCTCACGGCTGTCGTCACGCAAACGCTGGCGCAAGCGGCTGACCTGCACGTCGATAGCGCGGTCATAGGCTTCGGCTTCGCGCCCGTGGATCATCTCGGTCAACTGGTCGCGGTTCAAAACCCGGTTCGGGTGATCGAGCAGGATGCGCAAGAGCCGGTATTCGCCGCCCGAAAGCGGCGTGACCACGCCGTCAGCGGCGGTGAGCAGCCGGGTTGCGGTATCCAGGCACCAGCCAGCAAAACACAGACAGCGCGCCTGCTCCGGACGCAGATTGGGTGGCAAGGCGCGCGTGCGGCGCAGGATCGACTTGATGCGGGCCAGCAACTCGCGTGGATTAAAGGGCTTGACCAGGTAGTCGTCCGCACCCATCTCGATGCCCAGGATGCGATCGGTCTCTTCGCCGCGCGCAGTCAGCATAAGAATCGCAATAGCCGACTTGGCACGCAGGTCACGGCACAGGGTCAAACCGTCGGTGTCGGGCAGCATCAAGTCCAGCACCACCAGATCGATCACATGCCGGTCCAACGCCTGCCACATCTCGCGTCCATCGCGCGCGGCGATGGCTTCAAAGCCGTTGCGCGTCAGGTAACCGACCAGCAGTTGGCGAATCTCCGGCTCGTCGTCGACGATCAGTATGCAATCCTTTTTCTCCATCCGTGCGAATCCTTTTTTTGCTGCGTGCGCAAGCGGCACAAACGGACTTGACTCCTTTTTGCCTGGCTGCGGCAGCGCGTTTGTAACGCACTGTAACGCAAGGCGAATCTGCAACGCTGCGATGCAAATCTGCCCATTTGCGCAACACGGCGCTTACATCGCCGCGTTCAAATTCACTTCACGGACAAAGGCACTGCCAAGGTCCGACCCAAGTTCAACCACCAAGGAAGTCACCATGAATACCTCAAACATCCTCAAAAGCTTTTCCCTGATCGCGTTGCTGGCGGCTGCGTTGGCAGTCCCGGTACTGGCACAGCCCGGCCCCGGCATGGGCATGGGCGCTGGCATGCAAAACGGCGGACCCGGCGCCGCAGGCCCCGCTGCTGGCGGCCCTGGCGCACGCGGCATGAAGGGCATGCGCTTTAACAAAGACAACACCGCCGGCTGGGCACTGATGACGCCCGAAGAGCGCAGCGCCATGCAGACCAAGATGCGCGCCGTCAAGACAGTTGAAGAATGTCAGCTGCTGCAAGCCGAGCAGCACAAAACCATGGAAGTACGCGCCAAGGAAAAGGGTGTGACGCTGCCGACACCGCGCCAGAACAGTTGCGACCGCATGAAGGCGCGCGGTCTCATCAAGTAAGCGCGCAGCGGCAGTCCAGGAAGTCCGGTGGCATGGACTGCCGCGTCGCTACGTTGCGCGCAGTGACGTCGTTGTCAGGGCCGCGCGATGACGAAAGCAAGTGTCTTGAATTCCGGAAAGATCAACAGCGCTAACGCGGCACAAAGTCGCTCACCCGGCCGCTATCGTCAAGCCGCACCTGGCAGACCTCGGTCATGCGCTGCTTGAGCCGCTGGCGGGCACGCTGCAGACGCGACTTGGCAGCGCTCAAACCCAGACCCTTGGCAGCCGCGTAGTCGGCTTGTGCCATTCCTTGCAGATCGCACAGCGTGATGACCTCGCGGTCTTCGCTGCTCAATTCGGACAGCACGCGCGGCAGGCAGGCGGTCAGTGCGTCCACGGTCTGAGTCTCGTCAGGTGCAGCGGCCAGGTCATCGGGCAACTCAACGGTGAGACGCGTCACGCGCAACTTGTCGGCCAGCGCATTGCGCGCCACCTCAAACAGCCAGGCCCGCGCATTGCGCACCGAGCAAAAGCGCTCACCCTGGCGCAGCGCCTTCAAGAACAGGTCTTGCAGCAAGTCCTCCACCTCGGCCGGGTTGCCCAGGCGGTGGCGCAGCCAGGCGCGCAGTTCGGGCTCGTGGACACGCCAGGCGGTCCGCAAGCAGGACTGCGTCGAGTCGATCGGGCGTGGTGTCATAAGGCAAGGGATTGAGAATGGTTGTATATTGGCAATTATCAAATACAGAGACAATCCCACGCGGACAATGAACCTCCCATGAACAAGCGCACTGCCCTTCGCGTCCATTGCGAACTGGACCGACCCGACGAGGTCTTCGAGTCTGCGGCCGAGTTATTCAAGATCCTGTCAACACCGATGCGGCTCAAGATTCTGAGTTGCCTGCGCGATGGCGAACAGAATGTGAGCTATCTGCTCAGCCACATCGAAACCACCCAGCCCAATATGTCGCAACACCTCAACGCGCTCTACAAGACCGGCGTGCTGGGGCGTCGCCGCGAAGGCGTTCAAATTCTCTACCGCATCGTCGACGAGCGGGTGGCTGATCTGTGCCGCGCTGTTTGCACGCACGTCGAAACCAAGAAATAAGCCGGGCCCCAAGGGCAGTCCAACGCGGATTAGACTCAATCCTCAAATTTGCATATAAGCATATGCGAATACTTTGATCTAACACAACACAGTCACATACCCATCGCAATAGGATAAACCCGTAGTACTGGAAAGGGATTACCCCACACAGGCGCTACGGCTTGTTTTGCGAAGGAAATTGTGATGCGAACTCGAATATGGATGGCTGCCGCTATGGGAGCCATTTTTTTTGTCACGGCGGCTCCCGCAGCCACGACGCCGGCTCCGGTGAAACTGCTGAAATCGACGGCCGATCACAGCAAGTTCAAGGAACTTGACCGCGACTTTGCCTCCGGCCCCGAAGTGACCAAGGCCTGCCTGAGCTGCCACACCGAAGCGGCCAAACAGATCCACCAGACCCAGCACTGGAAATGGGAATTCATCAACCCCGATACCAAACAGGTGCTGGGCAAGAAACACATCGTCAACAACTTCTGCACCTCGGTGAAAACAAACGAGGCCGCCTGCAACAGCTGCCACATCGGCTATGGCTGGCGCGACGACAGCTTTGACTTCACGAGCCAGGAAAACGTTGACTGCCTGGTCTGCCACGACCATTCCGGCAAGTACACCAAGCCCTCCGGCTTTGCCGGCAACCCCGTCGCCAAGGACACCGAATTCCCGGTTGGCTCGGGCAAGATCGTGCGCGGCATCAACCTGAAAGAAATCGCCAAGAAGGTCGGGCCGACCATGCGCAGCACCTGCGGCGTCTGCCACTTCAACGGCGGCGGCGGCGACGGCGTCAAGCACGGCGACCTCGACACCTCGCTCGACAACCCGGGGCGCGAACTCGACGTGCACATGGACGTCAAGGGCCTGAACTTCGCCTGTGCCACCTGCCACAAGACCGATGACCACAAGGTATCGGGTAGCCGCTACGCTCCCACGGCCATGGACAAGGCGCCAGCGCACATGCGCGGCGAAGCCGACAAGACAAATCCCGACACCTGCCAGGCCTGCCACGGACAGGCTCCGCATAAAGCGGTGCGCCTGAACGAGCACACCGCCAAGATCGCCTGCCAGACCTGCCACATCCCGGCTTTCGCTCGCGGAGGCCAACCGACCAAGATGTCCTGGGACTGGTCGACCGCCGGCAAGCTCGACAAGGACGGCAAGCCCATGATCCTGAAAGACGATGACGGCTACGACAAGTACATGACCATCAAGGGCGACTTTGTCTGGAAGGAAAACGTCAAGCCCGAGTACGTCTGGTTCAACGGCGTCAACAAGTACACACTGGTGGGCGACAAGATCGAAAAAGGTGACAAACCGACACAGATCAACCACTTCATGGGCAGCGCGACCGACGGCAAATCCATGATCTGGCCGATCAAGCTGTTCCGCGGCAA
>CAITXW010000412.1 GCA_903896425.1 uncultured beta proteobacterium
CAGGCGCGCTCGTCCCCCAGGGGCTTGAAATTCCACTCGCCGTCGAGGCGTGAGAAAGGGCCATTGACCAGTTTGATGCTTACCTGGCGACCCGGCACATGTTCGTTGCGCGTCGTCCATGTGTGGCGAACACCACTGAACGCAATACCGATTTCGGCCGTCATGCCACTGTCATCCGTATTGACAACGCGTGCCTTGTCGCACCAGGGAAGAAACTGGGGATAGCGCTCAACATCGGTTACCAGCGCATACATTTCTTGCGGGCTGTACCAGATCAGGACGGACTTCGTTACGGTTTTCATAGAATGGAGCTTGCGCGGGATTGTAGACAAGCCTTGTACGCATCACTTAGATCCCCACATTGATCCCATGGCCAAGAAACCCGAAACTGCTTCCCGCATTGCCGACAACAAGAAGGCGGCTTACAACTACTTCTTTGAGGAGCGTTTTGAGGCCGGTCTGGTGCTGGAAGGCTGGGAGGTCAAATCATTGCGCGAAGGCAAGGTGCAACTGACCGACGGCTACGTGGTAATCCGCAATGGCGAACTGTTCCTCATCGGCCTGCAGATCAACCCGCTGGGCACCGCCTCGACCCACATCAGTCCGGACAAAACGCGAACCAAGAAGCTTCTGATGCACAAGGAAGAGATCAAGCGCCTGATCGGCAAGGTGGAGCAAAAAGGCTACACCCTGGTGCCGCTCAATCTGCACTGGAAGACCGGCAAGATCAAGTGTGAGATTGCGTTGGCCAAGGGCAAGGCTGAGCATGACAAGCGCGACACCATCAAGGACCGTGAAGGCAAGCGTGAAGTAGAGCGGGCCATGAAAGGCCGCAACCGGTAACTCCATTTAAAGGAATGAGTCAGGTCAAATTGCGCAAGGGGTGCGCCCAGGCTGGCCACGGACTCGCGAAGAACGGCTCCACCATGGCGTCCGTCACGCCATCGACCGCGGCCGGTTGCCACTTCGGTTGCTGGTCCTTGTCGACCGCCAGGGCACGGATGCCCTCCACCGTCTCGCTGTTGACGCCCATGCGACCCAGATGCCAGGTATTGAAGCAGTGCCGAACCATGTCACGCTCCATGCGCAGATCATCGGCCAACGACAGGGTTCTGGCACGACGGATCTGCGACAGAACCACATGCAGCATCAAGGGCGAGCGTTTGCGCAAAGTAGCCGCCGTGTGCTGCGCCCAGGCATCGTCTGCGGTCTCCAGCGCCGCGAGGATGGCAGTCACCGAATTCAGGGCAAAGTAGTGGTCAATGTGCGCCGCCTGATCAGGATTCGCCGCAATGGCAGCGATGGAATACCCGGCAATCCAGGCCTCGAGGGCCTGCGGTGCATTCATGTCCAAATCAGCCAAGGTGTCCCAAGCGGATAGCAGTTGGTTCGGATCAAAGCAAACGTCGGCCAGCCCGAACGCCATGGCCTGCGCGGCCCCAATCACTTCACCCGTCAGAGCCAGCCATTCACCGGCGTGGCCGGGACAACGGCTCAGGAAATAGCCGCCACCGACGTCAGGAAACAGTCCGATATTGGTCTCCGGCATGGCCATCTTCGTGCGCTGCGTGACGATGCGGGTCGTTGCGCCCTGGGCAATACCCATGCCCCCACCCATAACAATGCCATCCATAAAGGCAATAAACGGTTTGGGGTAGCTGTGGATCAGGTGATTGAGACCGTACTCCTCGGTGAAAAAGTCTTCCAGTTCCGGGTTGCCTGCCAGCGCAGCCTGATGGAAGAAGCGGATGTCACCGCCGGCGCAAAAGGCGGCGAATGGACCGCCCTTGCTGACGCCACGAATGGCCACGGCCTTGACCTGCGGATCGCCGCGCCAGGCCAGCAGGCACTCGGTGAGTGAACGGATCATGCCCAGCGACAAGGCATTGAGCGCCTGCGGCCGGTTCAGGGTGATAAAGCCAACGTGACCGCGGACCTCGGTCAACACGTCGACTGCTGCGTGCGGCGTCGACAAGGATTCTGTCTTCATTCTCTGTTTCTCCAAGCGATCAATTCGTTGCTCACCAGGGCACCAATCACCAGCGCGCCGCCGGTCAACACCTGCAAGCCTGGAACCTCGTTAGCGCCAAGCCAGGCCAGCAGGATACCGAAAATGACCTCCAGCAAACCCAGTAATGAGACTTCAGGCGCCTTGAGCACACGGGCACACAGGACCGCCAGCGCCGAGGGAATTGCCAGTTGCACCAGACCGAGACCTGCGAGCAGGACCAGATCGTGTCCCGAAGCCTGAAACGGAAAGGCCAGCGGCAGCGTCAGCAGGCAGGACATGACCGCGCCGATCAACACGGCTGGAATCAAATCGACGTCGTGGCCCTGGGCATGGGCATGCTGCGTCAGCGTCCAGTTGGCAGCGCCAGAAAACGGCACCCCCAGTGCCACCAACACTCCGACCAGGCTGACACCACCCTGCCCCATCTGGCTGCCAAACATGTAGGCAATACCTGCGCCGGCCACAACAATGGCCAGCCAGGTTCGCAGCGCGATGCGGTGCCCGATGAAGACGCGCGCGCCCAATGCGGTCAGTAACGGGCCAATCGACATGGTGACCAGAACCGTCGCCGTGCTCGTCAGCGTTAGCGCCACCATGAAGAAGGTGAACATGCCACACCAGCAAGCGCCTGAAACCCATTGTGCCCAACCGCCGCTGCGCATGCGCCGAAAGACGCCAGCGCCCTGAAACACGGGCAGGATGACCAGCAGGGCCAGCACCGTGAAGAAGCTGCGCCAGAACGTCACCTCGAAACTTCGGGCTTGTTCCAGATGGCGCGTCACAACGCCGGCGGTGGACCACATCAGGGTCACCACCACCATCAACAGAACCGCCCGGTTGTGGGTGAGCTTCACTCCCGTCTCTAGATCGGTCCGCGGCTGGCGCGCTTGCGTTCGTTCTCGTTCAAGTGACGCTTGCGCAGGCGAATGGACTTGGGCGTGATTTCGACCAACTCATCTTCCTCAATGAACTCCACACCATATTCCAGGGTGCATTCAATCGGTGGCGTGATCTTGATCGCATCTTCCTTGCCGCTGACGCGGAAGTTGGTCAACTGCTTGGTGCGCGTGGCGTTCACAACCAGGTCATTTTCGCGGCTGTGGATGCCCACAATCATGCCTTCGTACACCGGGTCGTTGGCCTTGACAAACATGCGCCCCCGGTCGTCGAGTTTGCCCAGCGCGTAGGTAAAAATTTCACCTGCATCCATGGAAATCAGCACGCCATTCTTGCGCCCGCCAATCTCACCCTTGAATGGTTCGTAGCTATCAAAGATGTTGGAGATCAAGCCCGTACCGCGTGTCAAGTTCAGGAACTCGTTGGTGAAACCGATCAGGCCACGCGCCGGAATACGGTACTCCAGACGCGCGCGCCCACGGCCGTCGGATTCCATGTTGAACAGGTCGCCCCGGCGCTCACCCAAGGCCTGCATCACGCCGCCTTGATGCTGCTCCTCGATATCAACCGTCACCATTTCAATCGGTTCGTATTTCTCGCCGTTGACAACCTTGAACACCACGCGCGGCTTGGATACCGCCAGTTCGTAACCTTCACGGCGCATGTTTTCCAGCAGGATGGTCAGGTGCAGTTCACCGCGACCCATGACCTCAAAAATACCTTCTTCGCCGGTTTCCTTGACGCGCAGCGCCACGTTGTGCTGCAACTCCTTTTGCAAGCGGTCCCAGATCTGGCGGCTGGTGACGTACTTGCCTTCGCGGCCGGCGAGCGGGCTGGTGTTGACGCAAAAGTTCATGGTCAAGGTCGGCTCGTCAACCTTGAGCATGGGCAGCGGCATCGGCGTAATGGGATCGGTGATGGTGACGCCAATACCGATGTCGGTCAGGCCGTTGATCAACACGATTTCGCCTGGACCGGCGTCTGTCGCCTGCACCCGCTCCAGGCCCTGGAAGGTCAGCACCTGGTTGACGCGACCCTTGACGGCCTTGCCGTCCGGGCCTTCCATGACCACCACGTCCATCATCGGTCGGATGGTTCCCTGGCTGATGCGGCCGACACCAATGCGACCGACAAAGGTCGAGAAATCGAGTGCCGAAACCTGCAGCTGCAGCGGTGCAGCGGGGTCGCCCTGCTGGTGCGGTACGTGATCGAGGATGGTGTCAAACAGGGCCGACATATCGGGACCCCACTGCTCACCCTGCGCGCCCTCTTCCATCGACGACCAGCCGTTGATGCCGGAGGCGTAGACCACGGGGAAATCGAGTTGTTCGTCGGTGGCGCCGAGTTTGTCAAACAGGTCAAAGGCCGCGTTCACGACCCAGTCCGGACGCGAGCCGGGTTTGTCCACCTTGTTCACGACCAGAATGGGTTTGAGGCCCAGGGCCAGCGCCTTCTTCGTCACAAACCGTGTTTGCGGCATCGGGCCTTCCTGCGCATCAATCAGCAGCACCACGCCGTCGACCATGCTCAGGGCTCGTTCCACTTCGCCGCCGAAGTCGGCGTGGCCGGGTGTGTCAACGATGTTGATGTGCGTTTCCTTCCAGGTCACGGCACAGTTCTTGGCCAGAATCGTAATGCCGCGCTCCTTCTCGATGGCGTTGTTGTCCATCACGGTGTCGACCACCTTCTCGTGCTGGGCAAAGGTGCCGGACTGGCGCAGCAACTGGTCGACCATGGTGGTCTTGCCATGGTCAACGTGGGCGATGATGGCAATGTTGCGAATTTGTTTATGGCTCATGGTTCACTTTCTCTTAAATCCTGACTAACTCTGTTGGGTCATCTGCTCAATCTCAATCGGACTGAGCAAACGCCCCGGTATCAATTCACCGGCCCGCACATGGGCGGTGCCCAGCAAGGCGCGCGGATTTTCGGCGTACACCGCAACCCGTTCTTCGTCAACCCAACTGCCGCGCCGGCGCAAGCCGCTTAAAAAACGCCCGGCGTTTTCAGCGTCGAGCGTCACTGCTGTGTGCTCCGCCAGCAGCGAATCCACCGGCAGCAGGCACTTCAATCTCTCTTCTTCTGTCATGGCTTCCAGCGCTGACAGCGTGACGCACTGCGCCGCTACAAAACCACCCGTTGCGGTCCGGCGCAGTGCCGTCAGGTGCGCGCCGCAACCCAAGGCCTCGCCGATGTCCTCGCCCAGCGTGCGAATGTATGTACCCTTGCTGCATTTGACCGTCATCTCGATGACTCGCGGTGCAGCGTCTGCAGCCCCAAGATCAAGCTTCAACTCATAAATTTTCACGTCGCGGGCCTCCCGCTCAACCTCAATGCCGGCCCGGGCATACTCGTACAAGGCCTTGCCGTCCTTTTTCAAGGCACTGTGCATTGGCGGCACTTGCCGGATCGGTCCGGTAAAGCGCAAGGCCACGTCCTGCAGTTGCTGTGCGGTCACGTTCACGCTGCGTTCTTCAATCACCTCACCCTCGGCGTCCCCGGTGCTGGTCTTGACGCCCAGACGCGCCGTCGCCTCGTAGGTCTTGTCCGCATCCAGTTGAAGCTGACTGAACTTCGTCGCCGCACCAAAACACAAGGGCAAGACACCGCTGGCAAGCGGATCGAGCGTCCCGGTGTGACCGGCTTTTTCCGCCCGCAGCAGCCACTTGGCCTTTTGCAGAACGTCGTTGCTGGACCAGCCCAAAGGCTTGTCGAGC
>CAITXW010000413.1 GCA_903896425.1 uncultured beta proteobacterium
ATCGAGCACCACGTGCGCCCGCGCCTGCCCTTGCCGGTCGAGCGACTCGACTGCAGCCTGGTGGTTGAGCCACCGGCCCTGATCAAAGGCTATCTGCGCCTGGGTGCCAAGGTGCTGGGCGCGCCGGCCTGGGACCCGGATTTCAACACTGCCGATCTGCCCATGCTGATGCGGATCAATGACCTGCCACCGCGCTACCGCAAGCACTTTCTGGGCGCGTGATGAAGTTGGGTTTCGATTTTTCGGGACCATTCTTCAGCGGCCATGGGACTGGAGCGGCAGAGGACGAGGATGAGGATGCCGGCGCCAGGCGCTACCGGGCCATCTTTATCTCGGACCTGCATCTGGGCACACCGGGTTGTCAGGCCGTTGCCCTGCTCGAATTTATCCGGACCCATCCCAGCGACTACCTGTACCTGGTGGGTGACATTGTGGACGGCTGGCAACTGCGCCGGCGCTGGTACTGGCCGCAGTCGCACAACGACGTGGTGCAGAAATTGCTGCGCCGTGCCCGCAAGGGCTGCCGCATCATTTATGTGCCAGGTAACCACGACGAGTTTGCACGCGGCTTCATCGGACACCAGTTTGGCGGGATCGAAGTGGTGGACGATGCAGTTCACAGCACGGCCGATGGGCGCAAATTGTGGGTCACCCATGGCGACTATTTCGACGCGGTTATCCAGTGCGCCAAGTGGCTGGCCTACCTGGGCGATAACCTGTATGAATTCACGCTCAGACTGAACCGGCACCTGAATCACTTGCGAAACCGGATGGGCCTGCCCTACTGGTCTTTGTCGGCCTATCTCAAGCACAAGGTCAAGAAGGCCTTGAACTACGTCACCCAGTTCGAGGTCGCGGTGGCGGCAGAGGCAAAGAAGCGTGGCTACGACGGTGTTGTCTGCGGCCATATTCACCGCGCCGAGATGCGCAGTATCAACGGCACCTTGTACTGCAATGACGGCGACTGGGTCGAGAGCCGAACCGCGCTGGTTGAACACCTCGATGGGCGTCTTGAATTACTGCAAATGGCGACCGGTCATGAGCAGCAAAAGGTCGAGCACAAGATCCTGGCGCTCACCGCCTAGGCGTACGCTGACTTGTCGGGGTAACCGGACTGTCACATCACTGTCACGAAGCATCGCCACAATCGGCCATCTCTTTGAAATATGACGGGTGTCTGATCCCATGCCTTCTTCTCATCGTCCGTCCAAAACGCCACCGACCCTTGCCGGTGTGACGCTGCTCGACCGCGACCACAGCATTCTTGCGTTCAACGAACGGGTGCTGGACTGGGCCCATCGCAAGGATGTTCCCTTGCTGGAGCGTCTGCGCTATCTGTGCATCGTGTCGTCCAATCTGGATGAATTTTTCGAAGTCCGGGTCGAGCCCCACCTGGCGGCTACTCTGCGCAAGGACGAAAAAGGACTCTACTCGGTGCAGTCGTTCCGGCGTCTGGCCGAACTGGCCCACATCCTGGTTTCGCAGCAATACGTGCTGTACAACAGTGAACTGATGCCGGCGCTGGAACAGCAGGGCATCAAAATTGTGTCGCACGGCGAGCGGACCGAGGCGCAGCGGCGTTGGGTCAAGGACTATTTCGAACGCGAGGTTCGCCCGCTCTTGATTCCGGTCGGTCTCGACCCCTCGCATCCATTTCCCGAAGTCGCCAACAAGTCGCTCAACTTCATTGTCCGTCTGGGCGGCAATGACGCCTTCGGGCGCGCCAACGAGATCGCCATTGTGAAGGTGCCGCGCGTTTTGCCGCGCATGATCCGCATGCCGGAAAAAGTCTCCGGGCAGGCCAATTATTTTGTCTCGCTCTCCAGTGTGATTCGCGGCCACCTGGCGGACTTGTTCCCGGGTCGCGACGTTGGCCAGTTTTCGCAGTTCCGCGTCACGCGCCACTCCGATCTGGCGGTGGACGAAGAGGACGTCAAGAATCTGCGCACCGCATTGCGCCAGGGTTTGCAGCATCGGCATTTTGGCGAGGCCGTGCGGCTCGAAGTTTCCGCTGGCTGCTCCAGCCATCTTTCCAACTTTTTGCTCAAGCAGTTTGAGTTGCCGGAAGAAGCCCTGTACCGGGTGCAGGGCCCGGTCAATCTGGTGCGATTGACGCAGCTGATCGATCTGGTGCAGGCACCCGATTTGTGCTTCCCGTCCTACAAGTCATGCTACCCAACGCAGTTGACGGCGGGCGCATCGTTCTTCGAGCGACTCAAGCTCGGTGATGTGCTGATTCACCAGCCGTTCGAGAGTTTTGGCGGCGTGCTGGCGTTCCTGCGCGAGGCCGTGCACGACCCGCAGGTGCTGGCCATCAAGCAGACCATTTACCGCACCGGCCACGACACCGAACTGATGGACCTGCTGCGCGAGGCCGTGCGCCGTGGCAAGGAAGTGACCGTGGTGGTCGAGTTGAAAGCCCGCTTTGACGAGGAAACCAACATCAACTGGGCCGAGATGCTCGAATCCATCGGGGCTCAGGTTTTGTATGGTGTCGTCGGCTTGAAGACGCACGCCAAGATGATGCTGATCACGCGCCGTGAAGGCAAGCAGCTCAAGCGCTATGCCCATTTGTCAACCGGCAACTACAACCCCAGCACGGCGCGTCTGTACACCGACTGGAGTCACCTGACGGCGGACCCGGCGCTCACCACCGATGTAGAAAATGTGTTTGTTCATCTGGCCAGTCACAGCCGTTTGCCAAAATTGAACCGTGTGCTGTTGGCGCCGTTTTATCTGCATGCCAAACTGGTCGAGCGCATTCATGCGCTGGGCCTTGCGGCAGCAGCGGGGCGCTCGACGCGCATCGTCGCCAAGATGAATGCCTTGACCGATGAGAAACTGATCCACGCCCTGATCCACGCCGGGAAACGTGGCGTCAAGATCGACCTGATCGTGCGCGGTGCCTGCATCCTGCCCGCGCAGGTGCCAGGCTTGACCGACAACATCCGCGTGCGCTCGGTCATCGGGCGCTTTCTGGAGCACTCGCGGGTTTTCTACTTCCGTTGTGACGCGGTCGAAGAACTCTTTCTGTCAAGTGCCGACTGGATGAACCGCAACATGATGCGCCGCGTCGAACTGGAGTGGCCGGTGACCGATCCGGTGCAGCGCCAGCGCATCATTGACGAAGACCTGGTCGCCTATCTGCACGATGGCGTCGATGCCTGGGACCTGTTGCCCGACGGCAGCTACGCCCGCGTCAAACGCATCAGCCGGCGCACACCGCACAGCGCCCAAGCGGCCTTGATGGTGCGCTACGGCGGTCACGACGAAGCCGGGAGCGACTGACATGGACCTGGTCTTGTGGCGACACGCCGAAGCGCAGGATTGGGTTGAAGGCTGTGATGACATGGCGCGCTCGCTGACTTCCCGCGGCGAAAAGCAGGCCAATCGCATGGCCCACTGGCTCGACCGCCAATTGCCCGAAGGCACCCGCATCCTGGTCAGCCCGGCGCGGCGCTGTGAGCAGACGGCATTGGTGCTGGGGCGCAAGTACAAGATCAAGGCGGAACTGGCACCCGGTTGCAGTGTGGCCCAGTTGCTGGAACTCGCCCAATGGCCCGATGCCAAAGGCACGGTGCTGGTGGTGGGTCATCAGCCGACGCTGGGCCAGACCATAGCCGGCTTGATTGGCCTGACCGCATCCGAATGTGCGGTTAAAAAAGGCGCGGTCTGGTGGCTGCGCAATCGCGAGCGCGCTGCGCTCGCCCAAACCGTTGTCGTCACGGTGCAGTCGCCCGAAGTGCTGTAGTGGCAGGACAAGCAAGGCATTTGCCCCCCGCAGCGCGGCCCTGTCACTTGTCCTGGACCCCATGAAACCACGCATCACCGTCAATCAGCGCAGCTACCAGCTTCCGAGCGAGTCTACGGTCATCGTCTGCATCGACGGCTGCGAGCAGGAATACATCAACCAGGCCGTGCAAGCCGGTGTCGCGCCGTTCTTCGCGGGCTTGGGCAAGACCGGCACCGTGCTGTCAGCCGACTGTGTGATGCCTTCTTTCACCAACCCGAACAACCTGTCCATCGTGACCGGTGTGCCACCCAGCGTGCACGGCATCTGCGGCAACTTCTTCTTCGACCCGGAGCAAGGGGCCGAGGTGCTGATGAACGATGCCAGGTACCTGCGCGCGCCCACCATTTTGGCCAGTGCCGCCGATGCGGGCATGAAGGTCGCCGTCGTCACGGCGAAAGACAAGTTGCGTGGACTGTTGGGCCATCACCTCAAGGGCATCTGTTTTTCAGCCGAGCAGGCCGAGCAGGCCAACCTGGCGGACAACGGCATAGCCGATGTATTGCGAAAAGTGGGCTTGCCCCTGCCATCGGTTTACAGCGCTGACCTGTCGGAGTTTGTCTTTGCCGCCGGCGTCATGCTGCTGGAAACGCTGCGGCCTGATCTGATGTACTTGTCCACCACAGACTACGTGCAGCACAAGCACGCACCGGGCACGGCAGGCGCGAACAGTTTCTACGCCATGATGGATCGCTATCTGCAAAAGCTCGATCGCATGGGTGCCGTCATCGGCATTACCGCCGACCACGGAATGAACGCCAAGACCGATGCCTTGGGCAAGCCCAACATTGTTTTCCTACAGGACATTCTGGACCGCGAGCGTGGCATTGCACCGGCACGGGTGCTGCTGCCCATCACCGATCCCTATGTCGTGCACCACGGCGCGCTCGGTTCCTATGCGACGGTCTATGCGGGCGCTCCCCAGGACATTGCCGGTATCGCGCGTCTCTTGCAAGCAATACCCGGTGTCGAGGAAGTACTGGACCGGGCCACGGCCAGTCATCGTTTTGAACTGCCGCCGGATCGCATCGGTGACCTGGTGGTGCTGGGTGACCGTTTGACCGTCCTCGGTACTTCTGCAAGCAAGCACGATCTCTCAGGGCTGACGGTGCCGCTGCGTTCGCATGGCGGATTGTCGGAGCAGCGCGTGCCCTTGCTGTTCAACCGGGCTTTCAGGTCATGCAAGCCGGGCTTGTTGCGTAATTTTGATATCTTTGACTTGGCGTTGAACTGCGCTGATTGATTTTTCCAGCATCTTTATGTGGGCACCTTGGCAGGACGTGGCAGCTGCCCGCTGCCGACCTCGTCGCTCTCGTCTTTCAACCCGATGCCCGTGAGGCGCAGCGTCCTGGCGCGCTGCAAAAGATGATGCAATTTGCTGGCAGCCAATTCAGGGGACAGTCCCGATTTTCGAACGTTGGAAATGCAATTGCGCTGCGCATCGTGACACCCGAGGCGCGCACCCCAGGTCAGGTAGATCCCCATGCTGTCGGGCGAACTCAGGCCAGGGCGTTCCCCGATCAGCACGGCAACGGCATCTGCTTGCAGCAACTCGCAGACTTCATCACCGATTGCCACACGGCCCTGCTCGACGACCGCTACCGGACCGATTGACCATGGGAAATGCGAATCCGCCCGCAGGCGCAAAACAAGGGCTTCAAGAAGAGGTGTTGCATTGTTGTGAATGGCCAGCGCCGAAAGACCATCGGCAACGACAAAGGCAAGATCAAATCGCGTGGCGCCTGCGTTTGCGGCCTGCCACGCTTGCAGCAGGTTGCGCGAGTGCGCGTCCAGTCGGCGTCCCAGGTCTGGCCGCTGCAGATAAGTCGTGCGGTCAATGGCTGCGCTGTGCAGTCCCAGTGCGCTCAGGCCAATCGCTTCGATCGATTGGGCCAGACCCAATGCGTCAAGTGGCAGCTGTACGGCGTCTCGCGCCTGGGCATGCGCCAGTTGGAAGTCCAGGTGTGCGGCAGTCGGCAAGCTGTGTCCCGCACGTCCCAGGGCGATGCGCGCATCCGTGAATCGCTTCAGCGCGTTCCAGGGTGCTTCGATAACGACGGGCTCTTGCGGCTTCATTGGTTTTCCAGTCGAGCGCAGGCGTCGATCAGCGCGGGTGGAAAGTGGTTCACCAGTCTGGACTGATTGCCCGGCTCGAACACTTCCATGCGTTGCAGCCACGCCTCAAACTCGGGCGCTGCGCGCAGGCCCATGATCTGACGCATGGCCAGCGCATCATGGAACGACGTGCTCTGGTAGTTGAGCATGATGTCGTCTGCGCCGGGCACACCCATGATGAAATTGCAACCCGCCGCGCACAGAAGTGTCAGCAGCGCGTCCATGTCGTCCGAATCGGCTTCGGCGTGGTTGGTGTAGCACACGTCGCAGCCCATGGGAACACCCAGCAGCTTGCCGCAGAAATGGTCTTCCAGTCCGGCGCGGATGATCTGCTTTCCGTTGTACAGATACTCCGGCCCGATGAAGCCAACCACGGTATTGACCAGCAAGGGATGGAACGCGCGGGCCACCGCATAGGCGCGCGCTTCGATGGTCTGTTGGTCGCACCCGTGATGGGCGCTTGCCGACAAGGCGCTGCCCTGTCCGGTTTCAAAGTACATCACATGGCTGCCGCGTACGCCATCCGCAAAGAGGGCACCTCGGTTGAGTTCCAGCGCGGCTTGCCGGGCTTGCGCCAGCAATGCCAGGTTAATCCCGAAGCTGGCGTTGGTGGCTTGCGTTCCGCCGATCGACTGAAAAACCAGGTCTACCGGTGCACCGCGGTCCAAGGCCTGCAAGGTATTGGTAACGTGCGTCAGCACACAGGACTGAGTGGGAATCTGGTAGCCGGTGATCACGTCGTCGAGCATGTGCAGCAGGCGCACCACCTGCGCCACGTTGTCGGTAGCAGGGTTGATGCCGATGACCGCATCGCCACTGCCGTGCAACAGCCCATCGAGCAGGCTGGCAGCGATTCCGCTGAGGTCATCGGTCGGGTGATTGGGTTGCAAGCGTGTGGCCAGGCGACCGGCCTGGCCCAGGGTTCCCCGAAAGCGTGTGATGACCTTGCACTTGCGGGCGATCAACACCAGGTCCTGCACGCGGCACAGTTTGCTCACCGCGGCTACCATCTCGGGCGTCAATCCCGGCGCAAGCGATTCAAGCGTGGCTGCATCCGCAGCATCACCGAGCAACCAGTTCCGAAAATCGCCCACCGTCAAATGACGCACCCGCGCGAAGGCTGCGGCATCGTGCCGATCCAGGATCAGCCGGGTGACCTCATCGGCCTCATAAGGGATGATTGCTTCATTCAGAAACCGCGAAAGCGGCAAATCGGCAAGGCACATTTGTGCTGCCACGCGTTCCTGGGCATCTGAAGCCGCAACGCCCGCCAACTGATCGCCTGAGCGCAGCGGACTGGCCCGCGCGAGCAGGGTGCGCAAGTCTTCAAACTGGTAGCGTCGGGTGCCAATGTTGTGCTGGTAGCTCATCGTAGTGGATGGTATCGCCAACGCGCCACCGCAGCACCCGCATTCTCAATGCGGGTGCGTGGCGGATGCCACTACTGTGCAGTCAAGCGACTGGGTCGCAGCGATTAGAACTTGTACTGAATGCCCAGGTTAAAGGCAGTCGGGTTGGTTCCAGCGACGATTGCCGAGGGGAAGTTGTCAGACTGGGTGTAGTAACCCTTGGCGTTCTTGCTGTTCTTGATGGTCGAATAGCCAGCGTACAAAGTCGTGTCCTTGTCGAGTACATAATCGACTTCGACACCGGTGAGTGTCAGGTCGTCTGCGGCACCACTGGCGGATTCGCTGGACGCACCGTAGTTGCCCTTGAAGACAATAGCGCCCATGGTGTACGCGCCGGAAACCATCCAGTTGTTGGTCTTCTTGCCGGCATTGTTGTCGATGGTGCTGAAAGCCAGACCGGTCTTCCAGTCACCCATTTGCGCGCCCAGCGTGACTTTGGTCGCTTGCATCGCCTGGCCAGCTGCGGATGCGGTGGGCAAAGTGAAGTTGTCTTGCGACTGGAATGCAAGGCCGGCATTCCACATGCCGTCGTTGTACTCCAGGGATCCACCCATCACAGGCTGGCCATAAGCGGGAATCGCACCGACTGCAACCTTGGCTACTTCGTCAGGGGAGTAGGCAAACTTGGCGACGAAATTGCTGAATTTGGGGCTGATGTATTCCACCACGTTGGTTTGACGGGTGTGCACTTGTCCGAACACAGTCTTGCCAATCGTTTGGGAGGTTCCGCGACCGTGGATGATGGTTTCCATCGCTTCGCCTTCGCCCAACATGATCTTGGTCGTGCCCTTTAACTCTTTGAGCGGCATGTCGTTGGTGCCGACGATCACGGTACCCATGGCAGCGCTCTTGAGTCCGATAAAGCTGTTGCGGTTGGCCAGGGTCTTGCTCTGCGTTGTGTCATCGGGTGCAAAACCGGTTTCCACCTGAAACAGTCCGCTCAGGCCGTGGCCGAACTGGCGCTCGCCTTTGATGCCGAAGTTGGAGGAAAAGTTCTGTATTGCCGTGCGGCTGGTGGTGCCATCGCTGTTGGCTTCGGCCGCTACTTCGATCGTGCCGTACCAGGTAAACGGCAGTGCCGGCGTTGCTTGTGCAAAAGTCGCGCCGGAGGCAGCCAGTGCTGCCAGAGCGATAGCGCTCTTGGTGGAAATTAATCGCATGTTTGAAAACTCTCTTGTGGGTTAAAAGACCGAAAGTAAATGGCTCTATGCCGTTTTGTGTGGAACTTGACATCACAGGCAGCGATGCACCAGCACGCTGTATTTTGGTGAAACGGCAGGCACCAGCGGATTGCTGGGCAAGTGCTTGAGCTTGGACATACATAGATAAGCAATCATGATG
>CAITXW010000414.1 GCA_903896425.1 uncultured beta proteobacterium
CAAACCCGTTTCCAAAAAAATGGGCTCCTGCGGGAGCCCATTTTTTGTACTGCCGGAGGCGGAATCAGTCTTCCACAAACGCCTCTTCGCGTTTCTGCTTGATCGAAGGCAGCAGCACGATGACCAGCAGGAAGGCGGCAACCGCCAGCAGGCTGGCCGACAGGCCGCGCGTCACAAACACGCTCCAGTCGCCGCGTGAGAGCAGCAGGGCACGGCGCAGGTTTTCTTCCATCATCGGCCCCAGGATAAAGCCCAGCAGCAGCGGCGCCGGTTCGGCCCCGAGCTTGATGAACAGGTAGCCAATAAAGCCGAACACTCCGACCAGCCAGATGTCAAAGGTGTTGTTGTTGGTCGAGTAAACGCCGATGGCGCAGAACAGCACAATGGCCGGAAACAGCCAGCGGTAGGGCACACTTAGCAGCTTGATCCAGATCCCGATCATGGGCAGGTTCAGGATGATTAGCATGGCGTTGCCAATCCACATCGAGGCGATCAGACCCCAGAACAGTTCCGGGTTGCTGGTCATGACCTGCGGGCCGGGCTGGATGTTGTGGATCGTCATCGCGCCCACCATCAGGGCCATCACCGCATTGGGTGGAATGCCCAGTGTCAACAGGGGAATGAAGGAGGTTTGCGAAGCGGCGTTGTTGGCCGATTCGGGCGAAGCCACACCGCGGATGTTGCCCTTGCCAAACGGCACTTCACCGGGCTGCAGCTTGGTCTTCTTCTCGATTGTGTAAGCGCCAAATGCCGCCATGACGGCGCCACCACCGGGCAAAATGCCCAGTATGCAACCCAGGGCCGTGCCGCGCAGCACCGCCGGGATCATGCGCTTGAAATCTTCCTTGGTCGGCCAAAGGCCGGTGACGTTGGCGGTGAACACTTCGCGCTCGCTCTCGTGCTTGCCCAGGTTCATGATGATTTCGCCGTAGCCGAACACACCCATGGCGATCACGATGAAGCCGATGCCGTCAGTCAGTTCCGGCACATCAAAGCTGAAGCGCGCCACGCCTGAGTTGACGTCGGTACCGACCAGTCCCAGCAGCAAACCCAGCAGGATCATGCCGACGGCCTTGATCAATGAACCCGATGCCAGCACGACGGCGCCGACCAGACCCAGCACCATGAGCGAGAAATATTCAGCCGGGCCGAACTTGAACGCGACTTCGGTCAGCGGCACGGCAAAGGCCGCCAGCACCAAAGTGCCGACGCAGCCAGCAAAAAAGGAGCCCAGACCGGCAGCCGCCAGCGCCGGACCAGCGCGCCCCTGGCGCGCCATCTGGTAGCCGTCGATGACGGTCACCACCGATGAGGTTTCACCCGGCAGATTGACCAGGATGGCGGTGGTGGAGCCACCGTACTGCGCGCCGTAGTAAATGCCGGCCAGCATGATCAGGGCCGACACCGGCGGCAGCGCATAGGTGGCGGGCAGCAGCATGGCGATGGTCGCCACCGGGCCGATGCCGGGCAGCACACCAATGACCGTGCCCAGAAAGCAGCCGATGAAGGCGTACAACAGGTTGATGGGCGTGAAGGCCACGCCAAAACCGAGCGAGAGGTTTGCGATCAGATCCATTGTGGTTCTCTTTCTAACCTGTGATGAAGGTCGGCCAGACCGGGAACTGCAGCTTGAGCACCAGCACGAAGGCCAGGTAGCTCATCAGTGCGAGCACGGTGGACAGAACCAGGACTTCCTTGAACTTGAATTCATCACCCGCCATGCTGGAGATGAAGGTCAAGGCGTAGATCCCCACGACCAGGCCCATGGCCGGCAAATTGATGCTGGGCAGTCCGCCAAGCGCCACGCCGAAGACCAGATTGGCCGCAATGATGTAGACCAGCGGTTTCCAGGCCCAGCTTCCGATCTTGTCGCCGTCTTCGGTCTCAACCACCAGGGCCTTGAAAGTGACGACACAGCCCAATACCGTCATCAGGATACCCAGCAGCAGAGGAAAGTAGCCAGGCCCCATGCGCGCCCCGGTGCCGACGGTGTACTTGGTCGCACCCCAGGCAAAGGCAATCCCGACACCCATGAACATGAGACCGGAAAAAAAGTCTTTTTGACTCTTGATATTCATTCACTCGCTCCTGCAAAAATCAGACGCACCATTGTGCCCGGTAAATCCGGTCTTCCGACCTGTGACTTTCCCCCATGTCTCGCACGCGACCCCATCTAGCTCAAAGGCGGTGTGGCGGACAAGATCTCGTCGAGCACCGTCAGGCCTTCGGCCACACGCTGCGCGCCGGCCAGACGCAGCGGACGCATGCCGTCAACGATGGCCTGGCGCTTGAGCGCATCCGAGTTGGGTTCACGCGTGACCTGCGCCTTGAAGGGTTCGCTCACCACCAGCAGTTCGTAGAGCCCGGTGCGGCCCCTGAAACCACTCATGCGGCAATCGACGCAGCCCACTGGTTTGAAAGCTTGATAAGTTCCGCTCAACGTCCACGGCTCAATCCGCTGCGTCAGCGCCTCACGCGTATCGGTGCTGGCGGGCAGCTTGCACTGCGGACACAGCGTGCGTACCAGACGCTGCGCCAGCACGCCCAGCAGCGTGGCATTGATCAGATACGCCGGTACGCCGAGTTCAAGCAAGCGCGTGACGGCCGATGGCGCATCGTTGGTGTGCAGCGTGGAGAACACCAGATGCCCGGTCAGTGCCGCCTGCACCGCCATCTCGGCGGTTTGCTGATCACGGATTTCGCCGACCATGATGATGTCGGGGTCCTGCCGCATCAGGGCGCGCACGCCTTCCGGGAAGCCGAAATCGAGTTGCGGTTGCACCTGGGTCTGATTAAAGGCGGGCTCGATCATCTCGATCGGGTCTTCAATCGTGCTGACATTGATCTCTTCGGTCGCTACGCGCTTCAAGGTGGCGTAGAGCGTGGTGGTCTTGCCGGAGCCGGTCGGGCCGGTGACCAGAATAATGCCGTTGGGGCGCTTGACCAACTCTTCCCAACGCTGCGCGTCATGGGCAGAAAAACCCAGCGCATCAAAGTCCTTGACCGTGGTCTCGGGATCAAAGATGCGCATCACCATCTTCTCGCCAAAAGCGGTCGGCAAAGTTGACAGCCGCATTTCAACTTCGTCGCCACCCGGGTTTCGTGTTTTGATGCGCCCGTCCTGCGGGCGACGCTTCTCGACCACATCCATGCGACCGAGCAGTTTGATACGCGCCACCATCGCAGTGAGCACGCCCATCGGCATCTGGTAGACCGGGTGCAGTACACCGTCGATGCGGAAGCGAATCACGCCCTGCTCGCGTCGCGGCTCCAGGTGAATGTCGCTGGCACGTTGATCGAAAGCGTATTGCCAGAGCCAGTCCACCACCTGCACCACGCTCTGGTCGTTGGCGTCGATCTGCTTGCTGCTCTTGCCCAGCTCCACCAGTTGTTCGAAGCTCGATCCACCACTACCGCCAGCACCGGCTTTGCCGGCCGCCTTGACCGACTTGGCCAGCGTAAAAAACTCCGCCGTGTAACGATGAATTTCCTGCGGACTGGCCAGCACGCGACGCACGCTGCGCCGGGCCTGACGCTCGACCTCGGCCACCCAGTCGGTGATGAAAGGCTCGGTCACGGCGATTACAACCTCGCTGGTGCTGACCTGCACCGGCAATATCTTGTGCCGCTCGGCATAAGCGGCGCTGAGCGTATCGGCGACCTTGCTGACATCAACCTTGAGCGGGTCAATGCGCAGATAGTCCAATCCGGCGCGTGTTGCCAGCCATTGCGTCAGGGCTTCAATGTCAAGCGCCTTGGCGTCGCTGGCGCGTCGCACCGAAACACTGGCCAGGCGCAGCAACGGGTGTTGCGCGCTCTCAGCCTGAGCGCAGCGCGCCGTGATGCGCTGGGCTTCCTCGGCACTGATCACGCCATCGGCTTGCAGCCACTCAACAAGCCGGCGCCAATCGAGCGGACCGTTGAAAACGCTGGCGGTACTTGGCTTGTTGCGATGGTTCTGGCTCATGTCAGTAGTGGCTTGAAAACGCGCACCCATTTGGTCGCTGGCAGACCCCAGCGCGTTTGAATATCTCCGGCTCTTGGCGTCAGCAACTCACGCCTTGGTCGGACCGGGGTGCGCTGCGCCAACACCACGGTATTGCCTTCACGCGTGGGCTTGAAGGCCCACACCGCATCGGCACCGAAAGCGGCGGAGATCTTCTCGACCGTGCGCACAAAGCTCGAAGCGCGTCCGAACAGGTTGACGGTCATGCAGCCATCGGTCGTGAGCAAGCGCCGGCAATGCGAATAAAAGGGCAGGCTGTCAAGCACCGGTGTCGCGGCTTCATGGTCGTACAGATCAACCTGCAACGCATCCACCGTACCCCACCATTTCGCGTCCTGAATTTCCTGCGCGGCGTCGGCCAGCACGATCTGCAAACGGCTGGTCTCGGCCGGCAGCTTGAACCAGCCGCGACACGCCACCAACACCTGCGGGTTGAGTTCGATGGCGGTGGTCTTCATGCGCAGCACCTTGTGGCTGAACTTGGTCAGCGAGGCGGCGCCCAAGCCAAGCTGCATGGCATGGCGCTGCGCCACGCTGTCGGGCTCGACAAACAGCAGCCAGGCCATCATGCGCTGGATGTACTCGTGGTAGAGCGCGGTCGGCTCGTCGATCACCATGGTGCCCTGGATCCATTCCGTGCCCAGGTGCAGATGGCGTAGCGGGCCATCGTCAGAGAAGTTGACTTCGGGCAGAGTGGGTGTGCGTTTTTTCACGATGCGGGCATTATCACCAAATACCGCCCAGCAAGCCGCGCAAGCGCGGCAAGGCCGCCAGCGTGTTGCGGCAAGTCGCCTCGGCCAGCGCATCAACCGACACGCCGCGCAAGGCCGCCAGTTCGGTGCCAATGCGGGGCAACTCACCGGGCTCGTTACGGCCCTGCGTGCCGCCGCCGGCACGCTGCTCGGCACTCTGGTAAAGCCAGTGCGGCGGCATGTCGGGTGAATCGGTTTCCAGCACGATCGCGTCGAGCGGCAGGCTCACGGCGAGCCGGCGCAGTTGCAGCGCGCGCTCAAAGGTCAGCGCACCGCCAAAGCCGAGCTTGAAGCCCAGCGCAATGAAGGCCTGAGCCTGCTGCGTGCTGCCGTTGAAGGCGTGGGCAATGCCGCTCCAGGCTTGGCCCGGCGCCGTGTCACGCAAACCCTTGAGCACGGCATCGACCGAGCGCCGCACGTGCAGCAGCACCGGCAAATCGTGCTTGCGCGCGAGCTTCAACTGTTCCAGATAAAAGAATTCCTGGCGCTCACGCAAGGGCGACTGGCACAACGCCGGCACAAAGAAGTCAAGCCCAATTTCACCGACTGCCACCAGTCGCGGGTCATCGCGAAAACGCAGCAGCTGCGCATCCAGCGTCGCCAGATCAGCGTCGCCGGCCTGCGCGACATAAAGCGGGTGAATGCCCAGCGCGTAGCTGTCGCTGCCGGCATGGGCCAATTCACGCACGGCATCAAAGTTGCCGACCTCCACTGCGGGCAAGACGCAATGCGTGACCTGTCGCTGCGCCGCACGTGCCCGCACTGCCGACACGTCGGCAGCAAACTCGGTGGCATCGAGATGGCAATGGCTGTCGATCCAGACCGCCATGCACCCTACTCCGACAAGCGGCCCTGAACCAAGCGCAACTGCCGGCCACAACGCGCGGCCAGCGACGCGTCGTGGGTAACGACGATGAAGGCCGTGCCTTGGGTGCGTGCCAGCTCCAGCATCAGTTCGAAAACGCCATCGGCCGTGCTGCGATCCAGGTTGCCAGTGGGCTCATCGGCCAGCACGCAGGCCGGTCGCGTGACCAGGGCGCGTGCGATGGCCACGCGCTGGCGCTCGCCGCCAGAGAGCTCGGCCGGTCGGTGCAGCAAACGCGCCTGCAGTCCGACACGACCCAGCATGTCCGCAGCGATCTGCGCCGACTGCGCAGGCAGCATGCGCCGAATCCACAGCGGCATGGCGACGTTGTCCTGCGCGCTGAACTCGGGCAGCAGATGGTGGAACTGGTAAACAAAACCCAGGTGCTGGTTGCGCAAGCGCCCCTGCGCCGCAGCGTCTTGTTGCGCCAGGTCCTGCCCCTGCAAGCAGACCGAGCCGCTGGTCGGTGCGTCGAGCCCACCGAGCAAATGCAGCAGCGTGCTTTTTCCGGAACCCGATGCGCCGACGATGGCCAGCGTCTCGCCAGCGCGCACGTCAAGGTCAACGCCTTGCAGCACGGTGACATCGAGCCGGCCTTCGGTGAAGCGCTTGGTCAGGCCACGCGCGCTCAGGACGACTTCGCCGCCGGGCTGCGCGTTATCAACCACAAGAACAGGTGCCATCTCACTCATAACGCAGCGCCTCTGCCGGATTGACTTGCGAAGCGCGCCAGCTCGGATAGAGCGTGGCGAGGAAGGCCAGCACCAGCGAGATCAGGGCAATGGGCAGGATGTCGGCCTGCTGCGGTTCGCTCGGCATGCGGCTGATCAGGTAAATGTCTTTGGGCAGGAAACTGGCGTGGAACAGTTGCTCCAGCGCCGGCACGATAACGTCGATGTTGTAGGCAATGCCCAGCCCCAGCGCGAGGCCGGCCAGGGTGCCGATGACGCCGACCATGGCGCCCTGCACGACGAAGATGCCCATGATCGAGCGCGGACTGGCGCCCAGCGTGCGCAGGATGGCGATGTCGGCACGCTTGTCGGTGACTGTCATCACCAGCGTCGAGACCAGGTTGAAAGCGGCCACCGCCACGATCAGGGTGAGGATGATGAACATCATGCGTTTTTCCACCTGCACGGCGGCAAACCAGCTGCGGTTCTGCTGTGTCCAGTCGCGCACATACAAATCGCCACTGAGACTGCGCGAGAGTTCGGCGGCCACTGCGCGCGCCTGGTGCAGATCGCGCAACTTCAGGCGCACGCCGCTCGGGCCTTCAAGCCGGAAGATGCGCGCCGCGTCATCCACGTGCAGCAAGACCAGCGCCGAGTCGTATTCGTAATGACCCGAGTCGAAAGTGCCGACCACCGTCATCTGCTTCAGGCGCGGCACAACGCCGGCCGGCGTCACCTGGCCGCTGGGCGCCACCAGGGTCAGCTTGTCGCCCTGGCGCACGCCCAGCGAACGCGCCAGTTCACCGCCGAGCACGATGCCGAATTCACCCGGCACCAGCCGCTTCAAAGCCGAGTTCTGCAGGCCCACGGCCAGATCGGTGACGGCGGGTTCGAGGGCCGGATCGATGCCGCGCACGATCGTGCCCTTCATGTCTTCGCCGCGCGCCAGCAGCGCCTGCGTGGCGATAAAGGGAGCAGCGGCCAGCACTTGCGGATGGGCGCGCACCTCACGCAGCGTGCGCGCCAGATCAGGCAGGGCCGCGCCGCTCGGCGCATAGATCTCGATGTGCGATACCACCCCCAGCATGCGATCGCGCACTTCCTTCTGGAAGCCGTTCATGACGCTGAGCACGATGATGAGCGCAGCCACACCGAGCGCGATGCCGAGCATCGACACGCCCGAGATGAACGAGATAAAGCCGTTGCGCCGGGTCGCGCGCCCGGCCCGCGTATAGCGCCAGCCCAGAATGAGTTCGTA
>CAITXW010000415.1 GCA_903896425.1 uncultured beta proteobacterium
TCTGGGCACCAAGGCCTCGGGCGACACCGGCAGTCTCAACTATGTCTTCGATGTTTCCTCCTACACCACCGACGGTTACCGCGACCACAGCGCCGGCAAGCGCGAACTGCAAAACGGCAAGCTGCGCTGGAATCCGGATGCCGACTCATCCGTCACCCTGGTTCTCAACGCGGTGGACATGCCCGATCTTCAGGATCCGCTGGGCCTTGATCGGCGCAGCTATGAGGCCAACCCGAAGCAGGCTCTGGCCGGTGCCTACAGCTACAACACGCGCAAGAGCAGCGACCAGCAGCAGGTCGGACTCGCCTACGAAGGCCGCATCAGCGCTGACAGCACGCTGAACTCGACGCTCTATCTCGGGCAGCGCAAGAACATCACGTTCCAGTCAATTCCCGCGGCGTCACAAACACCCGACACCAGCCCGGGCGGTGTCTCCGCGCTGGCGCGTGAATATTGGGGCATCGACCTGCGCTGGACCCACAAGGGCCAACTGGCGCAGGCACCGCTGACCTTCAGTGCCGGTCTCAACTACGACAATCTCGACGAGGCGCGCAAGGGTTATCTGAACTTCATCGGCAGCCAATTGGGCGTGCTGGGTGCGCTACGCCGGGACGAAGACAACCAGCTCTACAACTTCGACCAGTACCTGCAAGCGCAATGGGAGCCGAGCAAGGCCTGGCTGCTGATGGCCGGGCTGCGGCGCAACGCGGTCCAGTTCTCGTCAAAAGACAGATACATTGCCGGCACCAATCTTGACGACAGCGGCAGCGTCAACTTCTCCGACACCACGCCGGTGCTGGGTGCAACCTGGCGCGCCAATGATGGGCTCAACGTCTATGCCACGTTTGGCAAGGGCTTCGAGACGCCCACCATGAACGAGCTGGCCTACCGCAACGCTGCGCCCGGCATGAACCTGAGTCTGCAGGCGGCCAAAAGCAACAACCTTGAAGTCGGCGTCAAAACCATTCTGGGCAAGAAGACCCTGTTCAACGTGGCCTTGTTCGAGGTGCGTACCGAAAACGAAATCGTCGTTGACACCAGCCTTTTTGGGCGAACCTATTACCGAAATGGTGGCCGCACCGAACGCTCTGGACTCGAAGCGGCGCTCTCGACCGGTTGGGACAACGGCATCAATCTGGCACTGGCCTATACCAACCTGAGCGCGCGTTACAGCGATACGGTGGCAGGCTCAACCATCGTTGCGGGCAACGCCATTCCAGGCATTCCGGGCGCCACCTTGACGGCAGAGGCGACCTGGAAACACAAACCCAGCGGCTTCAACGCCGGGCTTGAGTTGCGCAGCGTCGGCAAGATCTGGGTCGACGACGCCAACAGCGATGCTGCCGAGGCCAAGACCATGGCCAATCTGCGGCTGGGTTTTGAGCAAAACACCAGCGGTTGGCGGCTCAAGGAATTCCTGCGCATCGACAACCTGGGCAACCGAACCGCTGTCGGCTCGGTGATCGTGAACGAGGGTAACAAACGTTACTTTGAACCCGAGCCTGGACGCAACTGGCTGCTCGGCGCAGCCGCCAGTTATGGCTTCTGAGGATTGCCGCCCGGGCGTCATGGCGACTGTCCCACGGGCCGTTGTTGTGTGTTCGCCTGTTGCGGATTGACACAGTTCACAGGGTTAACACGGTTCGTATAAACCCGGATGCCGGGTCAGAAATTTTGGAGGAATATTGCACCCGCAATGCTGAAAACGTCAAGGTCCAAGATGGCTGTGCTGGGAAGGCGAAGCTTTTCATCGCGCCGGGTATGCCGGCTTTTGCTGGCCTGAACCAGCCTGGCACAAGTATTGCAGTTCCGAAGCCTGTTGAGCACGTCCAATCGGGTTCGACGCAACATAAATCTATATGGAGAAATGATGAAACGAACCTTAAGCTATCTATTTATAGTGGGGGTCTTCCTTGGCTTGTCGGCGGGCCCCGCTGCTGCACGTGTCACTGACAAGGACATCGAAAACGATGCCAAGACCGTTGGCGACGTCGTCAGCTACGGCATGGGCACCAAACTGCAACGCTACAGCCCCTCGGCCAAGATCAACACCAGCAACGTCAAGGACCTGGTACCGGCCTGGTCGTTTTCGTTTGGCGGTGAAAAACAGCGCGGCCAGCAATCGCAGCCCATGGTGCACAACGGCAAGATGTTCGTCACTGGCTCCTATTCGCGCGCCTGGGCACTCGATTCCAAGACCGGCAAGCGGCTCTGGGAATACAACCACAAGCTGCCCGATGGCATCATGCCCTGCTGCGACGTGATCAACCGTGGCGGCGCGCTGTACGAAAACCTCTTCATCTTCGGCACACTCGACTCGCAATTGGTCGCGCTTGACCAGGATACCGGCAAGGTGGTCTGGCGGCAAAAAGTCGGCGACTACGCTGAAGGCTACTCCATCACTGCCGTGCCTGTCATCGCCAAAGGACTGGTCATCACCGGCATGGCGGGCGGCGAATTCGGCGTTGTAGGCCGTGTCACGGCGTTTGACGCCAAGACCGGCAAGGAAGTCTGGATGCGCCCGACGGTTGAAGGCCATATGGGCAGCAAAGACGGTAAGGACAACGGCATCTCGGGCACAACCAATGCGACCTGGCCGGGCGACCTGTGGAAGACCGGTGGCGCATCACCCTGGATGGGTTGCTCTTTCGACCCGGAAACCAATCTGGCATATTGCGGCACTGGCAACCCCGGTCCGTGGAACTCGGCACTGCGTCCGGGCGACAACCTGTTCTCCTGCTCGACCGTCGCCATTGATGTCGATACTGGCAAGATTGCCTGGCACTTCCAGCACACACCGAACGACGGCTGGGATTTCGACGCAATGACAGTTGACATCCTGTACACCGACAAGGCCGGTCGCAAGCTGATCGGCAAGCCCGACAAGAACGGTTTCTTCTATGTGCTCGACGCCAAGACCGGCGCCTTCGTGCGCGGCTTCCCCTTCGTCAAGAAACTGACATGGGCCACAGGTCTGGATCCCAAGACCGGTCGCCCGCTCTTCGTTCCGGAAAACCGTCCTGGCGATCCAGTCAAGAGCGCCGATGGCAAGAAGGGCACCAGCGTGTTCACGGCACCGTCCTTCCTCGGTGGCACCAATCAGCAAGGCTCTGCTTACAGCCCGGATACCGGCCTGTTCTATGTGCCGACAACCGAATGGGGCATGGACATCTGGAACGAACCGGTTGCCTACAAGAAGGGCGCTGCCTATCTGGGCGCTGGCTTCACCATCAAGAAAGTGTTTGACGACTACATCGGCGCACTGCGTGCCATCGATCCGGCCACTGGCAAGATCGTCTGGGAAGTCAAGGACCCGGCACCACTCTGGGGTGGCGCCATGGTGACCAAGGGCAACCTGGTGTTCTGGGGCACGCCACACGGCGAACTCAAAGCGGCTGATGCCAAGACCGGCAAAGTGCTCTGGTCGTATCAGACCGGCTCCGGCATCATTGCGCCCCCAATCAGCTGGGAGCAAGACGGTGAGCAATATATTGCGGTTGTCAGCGGCTGGGGTGGTGCGGTTCCGCTCTGGGGTGGCGATGTGGCCAAGCAAGTGTCTGACATCACCCAAGGCGGTATGACCTGGGTTTTCAAGCTGCACAAGGGCAAGTAA
>CAITXW010000416.1 GCA_903896425.1 uncultured beta proteobacterium
GGGCAAACAGGACGCGGGGCAAGGTGCGTCGGCGTGGCCCCGTCAAATTCGTGCAGCGAGCCAGGCGCGTGCGTCGTCGCAGTCCTTGCGTATGCCGTGCGTCAGGGCATCAAGACCGTCGTATTTCAGCTCGTCGTGCAGTTTGTGCAGCAGTTCCACGCGAATGATTTTACCGTACGCACCCTCGGCGCCCAGGCTCTCGGGCCAGTCCAGGCAGTGCGTCTCGAGCAGCACGCGCCCGCCGTTGACGTCACGCGGGTCGAGCGAGGGCCGGATGCCCATGTTGGCAACGCCGGCCAAAGGTTTTTCGGTCAGGCCATGCACGCGCACGACGAAGATGCCGCTGGCGGCAGGCTTCCAGTGCGCAAAGCGCAGGTTCAGCGTTCTGAAACCCAGTTCGCGCCCGAGCTTGCGGCCATGCACCACGTGGCCCGAAATGCGATAGGGGCGCCCCAGCAGGCGCGCCGTGTCCGCCATGCGGCCTTGCGACAGGGCGTCGCGTACGGCCGAGCTCGAGACGCGCAGGCCGTGCACCTCGTAGCTGTTCATGCGCGCCACGTCGAAGCCCTGATCCGAGCCGATGCGGTCGAGCAGGTCGTAGTCGCCGGCGCGCTTGGCGCCGAAGCGGAAATCGTCACCCACCAGAACGTATTGGGCGCCGAGTCCAGCGCACAGCACTTCGTCAACGAAGGCCTGTGGCGAGAGTGCGGCCAGCTTGGCGTCGAAGGGCAGGACCACGACCTGATCCAGACCACACTGCGCCAGGTCAATGAGCTTGTCGCGCAGCGTGCCGATGCGCGCCGGTGCCAGCTCCGGCTTGTGCGTGACAGCGGCAAAGTAATCGCGTGGATGCGGCTCGAACGTCAGCGCGCAACTCGGCAGAGCGCGCTGCTGCGCTTCGCTTTTGAGCAGCGCCAGCATGGCCTGGTGGCCACGGTGCACGCCGTCAA
The DNA here is from genome assembly GCA_903896425.1 of uncultured beta proteobacterium. Classification (GTDB taxonomy): domain Bacteria; phylum Pseudomonadota; class Gammaproteobacteria; order Burkholderiales; family Burkholderiaceae_C; genus Rhodoferax. Next base: position 951 of record CAITXW010000416.1, read on the forward strand.
AGTTGCCGATCGTCAGCGCGCAGGCGGCGTTGAGGCCGGGGTGGTGGAAGCCACGGAAAACCTTCATCGAATGGGTATCTTTGTTGATGGCCTGCGGCGCTTTGTCTTGATGCACCGCAAGCGGGGTTGTCACAAATACAGGGTATATTGTCTCTTAGCCGAGCGATCAGGGATTGGCATGACATGCGGGGCATGGATCGCCACGAACTTCGGCCGCGCGATGACGCACAGAATGTCTTTTTCAGGAGGCGTTTTTGAAAGTCTTGAAGCTGTCAGCCCAAGGGTTGCCCCAGTCGTGGATTTCGCTGGAACAGGCGGTGATCCATTACGCGGCGCAGGAAGTGCGCTGGGAGATGGGGCGTGAGATCGCCGTGTTCCATGGCGGGCACAACGCGGTCACTGGCGTGCAGTCGGTCATCACCATTAACAGCATCATCGGCACCAAGGGCGTGCCCAGCATCAATCCGTTTCACCTCAAACCCGGCCTGACCAATCACAAGCTGTTTGCGCGCGACCGCAACATCTGCGCCTATTGCGGCGAGCATTTTTTTGAGGAAGAGCTGACGCGCGAGCACATTGTTCCGTTTGCGCAGGACGGCATCGACACCTGGATGAATGTGGTCACGGCGTGCCGCGCCTGCAACCACCGCAAGAGTCATCGCACGCCCGAGCAGGCCAAGATGCCGCTGCTCTACACGCCTTACGTGCCCAGTCTGTGGGAAGACTTCATTCTGCGCAACCGGCGCATTCTGGCCGACCAGATGGAGTTTTTGATGGCGCACGTGCCCAA
>CAITXW010000417.1 GCA_903896425.1 uncultured beta proteobacterium
CGCTGGGCGCGCTTGATTCCTTCACGCGTGAGCAGGTGCAGGAAATTCTGCTGCAGGCCTGGGGCGAAACCCGCAAGATGGTGTTCTTCATCACGCACTCGGTCGAGGAAGCGCTGTTTCTTGCCACCCGCTTGGTGGTCATGAGCCCGAGCCCGGGGCGCATTGTGCAGGTGTTCGACGACCTGCCGTTCTCGCGCCAGTTTCTTGCCGACGGCGATGCGCGCCGCATCAAGTCGCTGCCCGCCTTCATTGCCCTGCGTGAGCAGGTGCTGGGCCTGGTGCATCAACGCGAGCTGGCCCATGCTTAGCGCCGAGCGCATGCTGTTGCGGTCACTTGACGCGCCGGCGCCCGCAACCGAGCCGCCCGCTCCCAGCACCAGCGCCTTTCATGAACCGGGGGCCGGCTCCAGCGTCGGCATCAGCGTGCTCAGCATCACGCTGTTGCTGGGCCTGTGGTTTCTGATCACCAACGCCGGCTGGATCAAGCCGCTCTTCCTGCCCTCGCCGCAAGCGGTTTGGGAACAGTTCGTGCTGTACGCCAGCGGCCAAGCCAACGACAAGCCCTTGTGGCAACACCTGGCTGCGAGTCTGTTGCGCGTGTTGCTGGCCTTTGCCTTGGCCTGCGTGACTGCGATCCCGCTCGGTATTGCCATGGGCACTTCGCGTGTAGCGCGCGGCATCCTGGATCCGCCACTGGAGTTTTATCGGCCGCTACCGCCGCTGTCCTATCTGCCCTTGATCATCATCTGGTTTGGCATCGATGAGTTGCCCAAGGTGCTGCTGATTTACCTGAGCTGTTTCGCGCCGCTGGCGCTGGCAGCACGTGCCGGCACCAAGACCGCGACGCAGGAGCAGATTCACGCTGCTGCGTCCATGGGCGCGAGTCGCTGGCAGGTCATCCGCCACGTGATCCTGCCCGCCGCCCTGCCCGAAATTCTGGTCGGCATGCGCATTGCCATCGGCTTTGGCTGGACCACGCTGGTGGCTGCCGAAATGGTGGCGGCCTCGCTCGGTCTCGGGCAACTGGTGCTCAATGCATCCAACTTTTTGCGCACCGACATCGTCATGATGGGCATCATCGTCATCGGCCTGGTGGCCTATGGCTTTGACCTGCTAATGCGCTGCATGGAGACAAGGCTGGTGCCGTGGAAGGGGCGCGGTTGAATACTGGTGTGTACTAATAGAGTCCGCAATAAAAAATCTATTATTTTGAGAGGCTAGCGTGAAAACCCTGCCGACCATCAACCCAGCGAATAGTTCGCAAACTTGATGGTATGGCTAGCCTTTCGAAAATGCCGAACCCAATAGAGTCCCAAAATCGGCCTGCCATACCCTGCACCAGTCGGTGTCGTTGGCGGGCTCCACCAGACACATAGCTGGCGTTCGCCGGAACCAGCCGTTCGCGGCCAAGCAAAAAATAAGAAGCTGTCGTCAAGCCGCTTTCAAGTACATGTCAATGTGCATGGATGAATAGGGACAAATCAAGCCACCACTCTCTGTGCGCTCCAGCAGGCCCAACTCAGCCAGGATAACCACGTCTTCATGCACGCGCTTGACATCGCGCCCTACTGCGCGCGCCAGTTCTCGCACCGAGAGTTCACCTTTGCCTTGTGCCGCCCGAACGA
>CAITXW010000418.1 GCA_903896425.1 uncultured beta proteobacterium
ATCAAGAAAGACCTCAAGCCGCGCGACATCGTGACGCGCAAGTCGATCGAAAACGCCGTGGCCGTCATCATGGCCATCGGCGGCTCGACCAACGCCGTGCTGCACTTTCTGGCGATTGCGCATGCGGCTGGCGTGGACTGGACGATTGACGACTTCGAGCGCGTGCGCCAGAAGACACCCGTGTTGTGCGACCTCAAACCCAGCGGCCAATACCTGGCGGTGGACCTGCACCGCGCCGGCGGCATTCCGCAAGTGATGAAGATGCTGCTCGGTGCCGGGCTGCTACATGGCGACTGCATCACCATCACCGGCCAGACCATTGCCGAAGTGCTGAAGGATGTTCCCGCAGCGCCGCGCGCCGACCAGACCGTCATCCGTCCGATGTCGAACCCGATGTACGCGCAAGGCCACCTGGCCATCCTCAAGGGCAACCTGTCACCCGAAGGCTGCGTGGCCAAGATAACCGGTTTGAAGAAGCCCGTCATGACCGGGCCGGCACGCGTTTTTGACGACGAACAATCGGGCCTGGCTGCCATTCTGGCCGGTCAGATCAAACCGGGCGACGTCATGGTGCTGCGCTACCTCGGCCCCAAGGGCGGCCCTGGCATGCCGGAAATGCTGGCGCCCACCGGCGCATTGGTCGGTCAAGGTCTGGGCGAATCCGTGGGTCTGATCACCGATGGCCGCTTCTCCGGCGGTACCTGGGGCATGGTGGTCGGCCACGTCGCACCCGAGGCTGCGGCCGGCGGCACCATCGCCTTCATCCACGAAGGCGATTCCATCACCATCGACGCCCACCAGTTGCTGTTGCAACTCAACGTCAGCGATGAAGAAATTGCCAAACGCCGTGCCGCCTGGACGGCACCAGCACCGCGCTACACGCGTGGCGTGCAGGCCAAGTTTGCCTTCAACGCCTCAACCGCGAGCAAGGGTGCGGTGCTGGACAACTACTGATCGGGTTGCCAATGGAAGGCGGCGGCGCCCTTAGCGCTTGCCGCCTTTTTTCGTTGTTCCCATCGCCACGCGGTTGCGTTCGATGCGCTCGTCGCGCCGCTGGTCTTCGCGCGCCATGGCCTTCTTCTTGGTGTAACCCGACCAATCGGCCCAAGCCCACCACAGCACCGCCAGAACAAATGGCGACATCACCAGCCACCAGTCCCAGCCTGCGACCGCCCCGATTCCGAGCGATTTCAAAGCCAGAAGAATCAATCCGAGGCCTAATAAATACACAGCATTTCTCCTGAGAGGTGGATGCAACCGGATGGCTGGACGCTTTACGCACAGTCACTACAATAGCGCCGCCCGACTGTAACCCAATCCTCAGGAATTCTGTATGAAGCGCACCCTTTTTGCCCTGGCCGCCGCCGTGTCGATCACAACACCCGTGCTGGCCGACCAAGCCCTGGCGCAGGCAAAAAACTGCCTGAGCTGCCACTCGATCGACAAGAAAATTGTCGGCCCGGCCTACAAGGACGTGGCCAAGAAATACGCGGGGCAAAAAGACGCGGCCGACAAACTCGCCAGCAAGATCATGAAGGGTGGCGCTGGCGTCTGGGGTGTGGTGCCGATGCCAGTCAACAGCCAGGTTAACGAAGCCGAAGCCAAGAAGCTGGCGAACTGGGTGCTGTCGCTGAAATAAGCGCTCGGCCCTGCCCTCGCCCCACCGTGGCTTATGCCACAGCGGGCCAAGTGAAGGTCTTGGCCTGCCCCAGCGTATCGGGGATGAGCTGGTGCAGGGGTTGGCCGGCAAACATCTTTTCGCGCAACTCTTTCATCACTTCCTGCGCCCCGCCAAAGGGCGCGAACAGGTCAATGATCCAGACCTGGTCGCCCGAGTTCCAATCGGATGCGCTCAAGTGATGCGGCGACATTTTGTAGCGCTCGACCACCGCCGGCGAAAGTTTGGCCCACGACACATAGGCCACCGGCGCGGTCTCACGCAGATAGAGTTTGGCCTGGTCCAGCACCAGTGGCGGCAGGACGCGCCATTCCAGCTCACTGAGCAAGGTGTGGCGGGTTGCGCCCTGCTGCATCATCAGCCAGGTCACAGGGCCGAGCAAGGGGATCTTTTTCATCACGCGCTGCGCCTGCTCCTTGGCAAACTCGGCCAGCTTGTTCATGTCCTCACTGCTCAAGGCGGCGGCTGTGGCTGCGGCGCTGTCAACAGCGGTCGGTGGCGTTGCGCCGGGGTTCACATTTGTATTCATGCTTGTGCTCTCAGGGTTCAACATTCATCCAACGCAAAGCGCGTCAATTCGCTTCCAGCAAAGTCTCCAGTGCCAACAAATCCAACTCCTGCAGCACACCGCTTGCCGCTTTCAATTTCAGACCCTGCATGACGGCGTCAAGGCGCGCCTTCATCAAGTCCCGCATTGAAGCATAGAGTTGCTGCTCGGCGTTAAGCACATCGGGGTTGATCCGGGTGCCAATCCTGAAACCAATCTTGTTGGCCTCCACCGCCTCGCGGCCCGCTTCCACTGCCGCTTGCAAGGCCTCAATCTGCGACTGTCCGTTGCGCACGCCGGCATACGCCTGCACCACCTGACTGGCCGCGCTGCGTTGGGCCAACAGAAGTTCATCGCGTGCCTTGTCTTCCAGCAGCAGTGCCTCACGCACCCGGGACTGCACGGAGCCGCCCGAATACAAAGGTACTGTCAACTGCAAGGCAGTCTGGTGCGAGCGCGTTCGGGTTGCCAGGTCGGCGGGCGAGCTCAAACTGCCGGAGTTGAAGACACCATTGTGGCTGTAGGTCAGGTCCAGCGTCGGGGCATGGGCACTCATGTTTTTGGCGACTTCCTTTTGCGCGACTTCCAGGGCCGCCTCTTGAATCTTCACTTGCGGGTTTTGCGTGGCGGCACTGCTCAGCCAGTCACTTAACAAGACCGTCGTGATCGATGGCAAATCCTGCTTGAAACGAACCGGTAACAGCGTCATGGGCTCGCCCAGCATCTTGTCCAGTTCGGCTTGCCGGCTTGCCAGTTCATTGACTGCCGCAATACTTTGCGATAGCGCCAAGCCGCGCTTGGCCTTGGCTTCATGGACATCGGTGATGGTGCCGGTGCCAACCGAATAGTTGCGCTCGGCCAGTACCAGTTGCTCATTGACTGCGCTCAGTTGCGTCTCACTGACACGGATGTTTTCCTTGGCCAGCATCACATCAAAGTAGGCTTGCGCGCTGCGCAGCATCAGATCCTGTTCGGCCACGGTGAGCTGTGCCTGTGCATGCTCAATCTGCGCGCCTGCCTGCCGGTACGCAATCCAGTTACCGGGGCGTATCAAGGGCTGCGTGATTTGGGCGGTCCAGTTCCAGCTATTGACGCTGCGGTTTTCATACGGCCCATAGCTAAACGATGCATCGCCGACTTGATTGCTGTTGCTGCCCGTCAGATTGACACTCGGCAACAGGGCCGCACGGGCTTGGGGCAACTTTTCCTGAGCGGCTTCAAACCCTTTGCGGGCGGCGCGGTATTGGGCGTCTTCGGTCTGCGCCTTGCGGTAAACGGCAGGCAGCGTCTGCGCCCGAACCGGCGCCATCGCCATACCGACCAGAAGCAGCACCACGAGGAGGATTCGGTCAGCGTTCACGCAGCGACTCCTCTTTGTAGCGCAGCATGGGCGACAAGAAGTACTCGATCATGCGGCGCGAATCGGTGCGAATGTCGGCGGTGATGTTCATGCCGGCGCTTACCCGGCCCATCCGGCCATTGACGATGTTGGGCGTTTGCGTGCTGGCGAGCTTGATGCGCACCGGGTACACCAGCCCGAGCTTTTGGTCCTGCATCGCATCATTGCCAACCCACAGCACCTCGCCCTCGATATAACCAAAGCGTGTGAAGTCATAGGTTTCAACTTTGTTGATGACCCGTTGCCCAACTTTGACATGGCCGATATCGCGGTTGAGCACTTGGGCCTCAACTTCCAGCGGCGTGTTCTCTGGCACGATGGTCAACAAGGGCTGCGCCACCGTGACCACCCCGCCGACCGTGGTCACCGCCAACTGCTGCACCACGCCGTCAATCGGCGCACGCAGGGTTTGCAGTTCGCGGCGTTGTGTTGCCTTGAGCAGTTCCTGCTGCGCGGCGTCACGCTTCTTGATGGCATCGACCAGCTCGGTGCTGGTGCGGGCACGAAACTCGGCCACCGCCTGCGTGCGCTGTTGCAAGGCAGCCCGGTAACTGGCCTGCGATTCGTGCAGCCGATTACCCTGCACCGACAGTTCCCGCTCGGCATTGATCAGTTCCAGGCGCGATTCGATGACACCGGTTTGCGCGATGTGACCGGTCTTGCAAGGTCCTCGCGCATCTGATGCTTCTGGCGGATCAGCGGCAGGCTGTTCTTCAACTGGACGATATTGCTCTCGATCGCGTCCACGTCAGCGTGGCGTCTGGCAATGTCGGCGTCCAAAGCCGCCAGCTTTGCCTGCTGCTCAGCCAGCCTGCTTTGCAGCATGGCGGATTGATTGAACGCAATCGCCTTGGGCATCTCGGGCGGCGCCACAAATGCGCTGCGACCCGCCAACTGGGCGTTGGCCCGCAGAACGTCGGCCTGACTCTCCCAGACTTCACGCCCGGCCCGGTCGCGGTCAGCGCCGCTGTTGGTGGCATCGAGCTCAACCAATACGTCGCCCGCCTTCACGCTTTGCCCGTCACGCACGGCAATGACACGCAAGACACCGGTCTCCAGCGGCTGGACCACCTTACTCTTGCCCGACGGAATGACCCTGCCCTGCGCTGAAACAACAATGTCCATTTGCGCAAACCAGGCAAACACCAAGGCCAGCAAACACATGGCGCAAATGCCCAGGCTCACCATGCGCAGCAGCGGCAGGGGTGGGCGCTTCTCCAGCGCCATGGCGGCGCTGCTGAACTGATTGAAGGCCACGGCGGGTGGCGCGCTGCCGTCATCGGATGGCGCGGCGGATATTTTTGCGGTGTCTTTCATGCCGGTACTCCTGCTTCGATGCCCGGCAGCGGCACGGTTTCAAGCACCTGATGCGCCCGGTACAACGATGCATAGCGACCGCCGGCTCGCAGCAAAGTTGCGTGATTGCCGGTTTCCACCAGGCGCCCGTTGTCGAGCACCAGAATCCGGTCCGCCAAGCGCAGGGTTGACAAACGGTGCGCCACGATCAGCACCGTGCGCCCGCGCGTGATGCTGGCCATGTTGTCGTGGATGAGCCGCTCGCTCTCATAGTCCAGCGCCGCCGTCGCCTCATCGAGCAGCAGCAGTTTGGGTTGCGTGACCAGTGCCCGGGCGATGGCAATGCGGGCGCGTTGGCCGCCGCTGAGTTTGCTGCCGCGCTCGCCAATCACCGTGTCGTAGCCGTCGGGCATCTGCAAGATGAACTCGTGCGCACCCGAGAGCCGGGCCGCCTCCATCACTGCCTCCATGCTCAGACTGGCGTCAGCCAGCGCAATGTTGTCGCGCACACTGCGATTGAAGAGCAAGGTGTCTTGCCCGACCACGCCAATCTGACGCCGCAACCAGGAGGTGTCGACCAGATTGAGGTCCATGCCGTCGATCAGGATGCGCCCACTCTGCGGGCTGTACAAGCGCTGGACCAGCCGCATCAGCGTCGTCTTGCCAGCGCCGGATACACCGACCAGGCCGAGCACCTCGCCGGCTTCGATATCAAAACTCAGGTCGCTCAGAACCTCGGTCGATTTCGGCGTGTAGCGAAAGTTCACATGCTCAAAACGCACGCGCCCCTGCACATCGGGCGGCGTCGAGCGATTGGGCCGGAAGCTGGGCTCCGGTGGCGCGTCCATGATGTCGCCCAGGCGCCGGATGCTGACCTTCATCTGCGTGAAGTCCTGCCACAAGGAAGATAGCTTCAGAATCGGCGCATTCACGCGACCGCTGAGCATGTTGAAGGCGATCAGCCCGCCCACGGTGAGCTCACCCTCAATCACCAACTTGGCACCGAGCCAGAGCAGAATCACGGTCAAAATCTTGCTGACCAGAGAGATGAACTGATTCGTCGCATTGCCCAGGTGCCCACCCTCGAACGAAGCGTTCACGTAGTCCGCCAGCCGCCGTTCCCACTCGCGCTGCCATTGCGGCTCTACCGCGAGACTCTTCAAGGTCTCCATCGAGGTAACGGTTTCCACCAGATAGGCCTGGTTGTCAGCACCCAGCGCAAACTTGTCTTCAAGCTTCTTGCGCAGCAGCGGCGTGATCAGCGCCGAGGCGCCAAAGAACACCGGCAAGGCAACGATCACAACCAGAGTCAGCGTCACGCTGTAATAAAACATGATGGCCAGATAGACAAAGGCAAACAGCAGATCGAGCCAGCTCGTCAGCGCTTGGCCGGTCAGGAAGTTGCGCGCGTTTTCCAGCTCGCGCACACGCGCCACGGTGTCGCCACTGCGCCGGCTCTCGAAGTAGGCCAGCGGCAGGTGCAGCAGATGCCGGAACAACTTGGCACCCAGCTCCACATCGATGCGGTTCGTGGTGTGGCTCATCAAATAGTGCCGCATGGCGCCCAAGGCAACCTCGAAGATGCTCACGCCCAAGAGCGCAAACACCATCACCTCCAGCGTGGTGAGCGAGCGGTGCGTGAGCACCTTGTCGATCACCACCTGAAAGATCAGCGGCGTGATCAAGGCGATGATCTGCACGAACAGCGAGGCCAGCAGAATCTCGCCCATCAGGCTCTTGTATTTTTTCAGCGATTGCCAAAACCAGCCGACACCAAAGCGGGCCTCGTCCGGCGCACCGTCGCCACCTTGGGCTGCATGCAGGCTGGCGGGCTTGTGCACGGCGATCCACTCGCCAGTGAACAAGGCGTCGAATTCGGCCAGGGTTAGTTGGCGCGGTTCGGCTTCGCCCGCCAGTTGCACCACGACCGCACCCGCCGCTGTGCTGGTGTCGAGCTTGCCCACAATCATCATGCCGCCATCACGCGTCGGCAGCAGCGCGGGCAAAACGGCGCCAACCAAAACGCTGCGCTTGCCCCGCTGCAGGCGCGCCTCAAAGCCCAGGGCCTGCAAGGCCTGAACAATTTCTGCCACACCCAATGGCTTGGGCGCGCCGTCGGCGCCGTGCTCGACAAATTGGTGCGCAAGCTGCGCGGCGTCGAGCTGCACGCCCTGAAGCTGACAGTACAGCTTCAATAAGGAAACCGTTGAATTCATCATCTGACCATCCCTGAATTTGTTATTTTTAATTCTCAAGACCATCCCGATCACCACGACCGCAGGCCATGGCGATCGGTGCTAGTGAACCGGCCCAGCCCGGGCTGGCGCATCCAGCCACATTGAGTAGTTGCCCCCGGTAAAGTTCAGGCCCAGGCGCTGCAAAAAGCGCCCGGTTCGCTCGACCAACACGCCACCCGCAACGCCGATGTACATCTCTTTGGCGCCGCGATTTTTGGCCCAGGCGCGAAAGGCCAATATCAGTTTCAAGGCTGCCAAACCACCGCGCTCCTTGGGATCAACGAACAGAAAAACGGACGTTGCGACGGTGTAGTCGCAAAAGAAATACTGTTCGATCTTGCCAACCATATAGCCCGTGAGTTTTCCAGTGCTGTCAAATGCACCGCAAGCAAAGTGATCTGATCGAGGCGCGTTCAGCATCTGTGCCACGTTTTGACGAACTTTTGCCTCGTCAAAAGGCATACCCTGGAAGCGACTCTCCTCAAAGTTGCGGCGGCCAAGTTCGATGACGGCGTCCATCTCTGCGCCTTTGACAGGTCGAATAATCATGCTGGTTGCGCTCCTGCTGTGCGCTGGCTCTCAACCAAGGCCAGCAACTCGGGCTGTACCCAGTCGGCTGTGATCAATTCGTTGGGCACAAATGCGCTGGCAGGCTCCGACGCGACGTCGAAGGACGCACTCGCAACCCACTGGTTGAATGACAAGGCCTGGTGCATGATGGCCGCCAGCGGGTCAATCGTTGTGCTTACCTCGGTGACGGTTGTCGTTACGACCGGCAATGGTGATCGGTCGGTCAGATCGGCGGCAAAGGCCACGTCCCCGAGCGAGTGCGTGTGACCATCGACGGTGCTGAAGCTGCCTTGCCCAAGTTGCGTCACACCATGCGCAGGATCGGTTTGCACATGGTCGCTGCTCAGGCTGATGCTGGCAATTCTCAAGTCGTCGAGATTTTTGAACTCGCCCACATCGCAGACACCGTCCCCATTGGCATCGACCCAGGCGCCGAACTGTTGCCAGCGTGCGTCCATGCGGTCGAGCTTGCCGTCATGATTGCTATCGAACGCCTGCAAACCCTCCAGGTCGGTTTGCGCACCCTCTTTGTAACTGACGAATGAAATCTCGTTCCACTTGTTAATCCGGTGATCGCCATCCAGATCTAGTGCCAACAGGCCATCACCAGCGCCGACCCAGGCCATGCGCTCGCGCCAGCCGTCGGCATTGACATCGAAATAGGCTTTGGAGTCGTCAATCCCGACGTAGCTCAGACCGTTGCCGTCCAGGTCCAGGGTCACGGGCGGAATGCTGGTTCCACGGTGTATGCCATTGATCTCATACGTGCTACTGGCCCCCCCCGCATCCGTCACTGTCACCTGGAACGGATCGGGCCCTGTGTAGCCATCGCCATCGTGGCTGACATACTGCCAAGCACCTGTTTCTTTGATCCAATAAGGGGCTAGCGGGCCGAAGCATGTCCAAGACCATGGTGCAGTGTACTGATTCACCACCGCATACCCGTGCTCGGGATTGTCGGTGGCAACGATGCTGAACGTGAGGGTGTTGCTATCGCCATCTGGATCGTAGGCAACCACGTAACCGTTTTGCCGCCGCGGGTCATCCCAGGTGTAATAAATGTTCCCTTGGTCTGTACGAAATTCCCAAAGTCCATCATTAAAATCAAAACCGCTTGGCCTTAGCATACCGTTTTGGTAATAGGCTAGGTTAGTCACCCGTACACCCCTCGTTTCATAATACCCGGCGTACAACTGACCCTGCTGGTACAGACTGATGGCCTGTTGCTGATTTTCAACCGGCGCCCAACACTGGGATGGATCGAATGGGTTAATGTCGATGTTGTAAAGGTAGCCAAAGATGGGCCTTCCGTACCACACATCCTCAATAATCGGAGCGTCATTCACGGGCTTAATCGTCAAGTTAGCGGTGGCCCAGCTGCTGCCGCCGTCGGGGTCTGACACCTGGTACTGAAAGCTGGCGCTGCCGTTGTAATTGGCGTCGGGTGTAAACACCGCATTGCCATCCGTATTGAGTTCGACCTTGCCGTGCGTGGCATTGGCGACCGAGGTCACGTTCGCCGCCACCGGCGCATCATTCACCGCCGCCAGATTCATCGTCACCGTGGCCACGCTTGTGCCGCCGGCGCCGGCGCCGTCGCCGTCGCTCACGGTGTAGTCAAAACTCGCTGCGCCGTAGAAATTACTATCTGGCACGAACGCGATCTGACCGTTGCTCTGCACACTGACCGCGCCATGCTGCGCGTTGGATACCGCGCTGATCGTGAGCACCTGGCCGTCAGTGAGCGTATCGACATCGCTGTCGTTGACCAGCAGCGTGGCCGGGTTGAACAACAGGCCTGTGTCCTCGCTACCGTTCACCACTTCACCCGTGACCACCGGCAAATCGTTCACTGGCGTAATCGTCAAGCTGACCGTGGCCGGCGTTTCCGCCCCGGACGGGTCTGCCACCCAATAGGTGAATTTCGCCGGGCCGTGGTAGTTGGCCGTCGGTGTGAAGTGCACTTGCCCCCAAGCGTCCAGGCTGACCGTGCCGTTGCTGGCGTCACCCACGCGGCTCAGGTGCAGGCTGTCACCATCGACATCGCTGTCATTGGCCAGCAACGCCGCCGAGTTGAACAGCAATTCATTGTCTTCGCTGCCGCTGGCGCTTTCGCTCACGGTCACGGGTGCGTCGTTGACGGAGGCCAGACTGACCACGGCAGTTGCTACGACCGTGCCGCCAACCCCATCGCTCACTGTGTAGTTAAAAGTCGCCATGCCGTTGTAGTTGGCTTCCGGTTCGAAGCGAATCGTGCCGTTGTCCAGCAGCATGACAGTGCCGTGGCTAGCCCCAGATACCGCACTGACGCTCAGTACTTGCCCGTCGGTTGCTTTATCCACATCCGAGTCATTCGCCAACAGATCGGCCACATTGATCAGCAGGGTCGTGTCTTCCGTGCCAAGAACCTGCTCACCGGTCGCCACCGGCACATCGTTGACGGCGGCTATCGTCAAGCTGACCGTGGCCGCGGTTTCGACCTCGTGCGAGTCTGCTACCCAATAGGTGAATTGCGCCAGGCCGTGGTAGTTGGCTTCTGGCGCAAAAGTCACCTCATGCGCCTCGTTCATCGATACGTCCCCATGAGACGCCTCACCCACGCGGCTGATGTGCAGGCTGTCGCCATCGCTTGCGATATCGGGGTCGCTGTCGTTGAGCAGCAACTGCGCTTGTGTGAAAACCAGCCCCACATCCTCATCGGTTTGCGCCGTCTCGTTCGCGGTAACCGGGGCGTCGTTCACGCCGGCAATTGCAAGCGTCGCGATGGCCGTGCTGCTCAAACCCTGCGGGTCGGAGACCGTGTACTCAAAGCTGGCGTTGCCGTGGTAATTGGCTTCAGGCGTAAACAAAATTTTCTGGACGCCGGCTTCCAAGGTGACGAGCGATACCGAGCCATGTTGGCAGCTACCCACCGCTGTGATCGTGAGCGTGGTTTGGTCGTCGTCAATGTCCGTGTCATTCTTCAGCAAGTCGGCTGGATCAATCAGCAGCGCCGTGTCTTCCGTGGCGTCGGCGCTCTCACCCAGCGCCTGTGGCGCGTCATTCACTGGCGTTACGCTCAGTTGCACCGTGCCGTCAGCCGTTCCGCCAGCGCCGTCGCTCACGGTGTAGGTAAAGCTTGCCGGGCCAAAGTAGTTGGTCGAGAAGGCCTACCGGTTGCAGCACGCTGTTGCGCCGAGCACCCGGCGTGCACTGCAGAACCTGGTGCGCGGGATGAATTCGTATTACTCCAACCGCATTGAGGGGCAAGGCACGCACCCCGCAAACATCGAACGGGCGCTGAGCGCAGACTTTTCCACGACCCCAAGCGTCGCTCAGAAGCAGCGCATTGCCCTGGCGCACATCGAAGCAGAAAAGGAACTCGAAGCGACACTGCCTGGCGCTGGCATAGAGGGTTTTGCGCTGCGCTCGTCCTTCCTGATCAGCGCTCACGCGGCGTTGTACCGCAGGTTGCAAGCTGCCGACCGTGTCACACAGGATGGCCTGGTCATTGAGCCGGGCGCTTTGCGCACGCAAGACGTCAGCGTGGGAAGACACCAAGCTCCCATAGCAGCTTCGGTTTCATCATTCCTGGCCAGGATGGACGAGGTCTATCCACGCATCAAAGGGCTCGACGGTGTGCTGTTTTACATCGCTGCCGCTCACCACCGCGCGGCGTGGGTGCATCCGTTTCGCGACGGAAACGGGCGGGCGTGTCGACTGCAGACGCACTGCGCGATGTTGCCACTGAGCGCCGGACTCTGGTCCGTCAACCGCGGCCTGGCACGCCAGCGCGACACCTACTACGCGTTGCTCGACAGCGCCGACGCGGCACGCCAGGGGGACCTGGACGGGAGGGGCAATCTGTCGGAGAAGGCGCTTGCGCAGTGGTGCGCGTATTTCGTTGCGCTCGCCGACGACCAGGTCACGTTCATGGGCAAGCTGCTTGGGCTGGAAAGACTCAAAGACGGCATCGCAAGCTTGATGCTGATTCGTTCCGAGAGCGCACAGCACAGCAACTACAGCCGACAGGCCACACTCGCCCTGCATCACGTCCTGCTTGCCGGGCCCACGGCGCGCGGTGAGTTCATGGCAATGACCGGCTTGACCGAGCGCACCGCGAGCAGAGTTCTCGCACAGTTAATCAAGGACAAGTTGCTCGTAAGCGAAGGCCCCAAGAGCCCGGTGAGCTTCAATTTTCCGCTGGACGCGCTCAACCTTCTGCTGCCCAACCTGTACCCCGAAGCTTCGACCATCAACAGCGAAGCCTGAAAATTGGCGTCGCGTTTCAACACCCGCCGTCTTGAGCCCTCCGCTTCAGAAAAAAGCCCGCACAAGGCGGGCTTTTCTGATGGGTCTGTGACCCGTCGCGGGGCTGGCTTAGTAGGTCTGGCCCAACTGGTCCAGAATCGCCGGGTTTTCCAGGGTCGAGGTGTCTTGCGTGATCGACTCGCCCTTGGCCAGTGAGCGCAGCAGGCGGCGCATGATCTTGCCGGAGCGGGTCTTGGGCAGGTTCTCGCCAAAGCGGATGTCTTTGGGCTTGGCAATCGGGCCGATTTCTTTCGCCACCCAGTCGCGCAACTCCTTGGCAATGGCACGCGCTTCGTCGCCGGTTGGGCACGGACGCTTGAGCACGACAAAAGCGCAAATCGCCTCGCCCGTCATGTCGTCCGGGCGCCCGACCACAGCGGCTTCGGCCACCAGATCGGTCTTGGCCACCAGCGCCGATTCAATCTCCATGGTGCCCATGCGGTGGCCCGAGACGTTGAGCACGTCGTCGATGCGACCGGTGATGCGGAAGTAGCCACGGTCGGCACTGCGCACCGCGCCGTCACCGGCGAGGTAAGTCGTGCCGCCGAGTTCTTCGGGAAAGTAGCTCTTCTTGAAGCGCTCCGGGTCGTTCCAGATGGTGCGGATCATCGACGGCCAGGGGCGCTTGACCACCAGCAGGCCACCGGAGCCATTGGGCACGTCATGACCGGCTTCGTCAACGATGGCGGCCATGATGCCGGGCAGCGGCAGCGTGCAGCTACCGGGAACCAGCGGCGTGGCACCGGGCAGCGGCGTGATCATGTGGCCGCCGGTTTCGGTTTGCCAGAAGGTGTCCACAAT
>CAITXW010000419.1 GCA_903896425.1 uncultured beta proteobacterium
CCAGCCGATGCCGGCGCCCAGGGTGTCGCCGTAGCTGAAACCGCCACAGGCCACCACGCCCTTGAAATCGGCCAGATTGGCGCGCCCGCTTTGCAAGTCGGTCATGTGCACATCAAAGGCATCGAAGCCGGCTTCATTGAAGACATAGGCCATCTCGACGTGCGAGTTGACGCCCTGCTCGCGCAGCACCGCCACCTTCGGGCGCGACAGCATGAATGAGGCAGTTTCAGGCACTGTCATTGCGGGCCTGACCCGCAATTCATGGATCCCGGGTCGAGCCCGGGATGACGTATCCAAGAGCGCTGAATCACCGGGAGCACCGTGGAAATGCAAACCTGGATCGCCAGGATCGCCAGCGCTGGCGTGTTCGGCATCGGCACAGACCGGGTTGTCGCGCTGCTGGCAGATCTTCCAGCTCGTCGCGTCCCAGACCTGATGCAGATCCTGCAGCTTTGCCGTGAAAACAGGCTTGGCGTCGCGCCAGATTTGCAGTTCACCAACACCGGACTGGATGGAGGAGTCTGCTGGGCGCGTCTTGCCAATCACATGGCTGTGACGTGAGAGGCCGTGCTCGCGCAGCGTCTGCATGACGGCATCGCGCTCGGCTGTGCGCACCTGAAGCACAACGCCGGGCTCCTCATTGAACAAGGCTTTCAGCGTGAGTTCGTCACGCCGGGCGCTGACCTGGCCTGCCCAGTTCTTGCTGTCGCCGACATCAGCGCGGCTGTCGCTGATGCCGTCGCCTTCGGTCACCAGCAGATCGACGTTGAGCGCCACACCAACATGGCCGGCAAATGCCATCTCACAGACGGCAGCGAACAGGCCGCCGTCGCTGCGGTCGTGGTAGGCCAGAATCTGGCCGCGTGCGCGCAAGGCGTTCACTGCCTGCACCAGCGCCACCAGGTCCTGAGGGGCATCGAGATCGGGCGCCTCGTCGCCGAGTTGACCCAGCGTCTGCGCCAGCATGCTGCCCGCCATGCGGTTCTTGCCGCGCCCAAGATCGATTAACAGCAAACTGCTGTCCGCGCTGGCATCGAGCTGTGGCGTCAGCGTACCGCGCACATCGCAGAGTGTGGCAAACGCGGTGACGATCAACGACACCGGCGAGGTTACTTTCTTCGCGCCCGTCTCATCCTGCCACTGCGTGCGCATCGAGAGAGAATCCTTGCCGACCGGAATCGAAATGCCGAGTGCCGGACACAACTCCAGGCCGACCGCTTTGACGGTAGCGTAGAGCGCGGCGTCTTCACCCGGCTCACCGCAGGCCGCCATCCAGTTGGCCGAGAGCTTGACGCGCGAAAGTTCGATCGGTGCCGCCAGCAAATTGGTGATGGCCTCGGCCACGGCCATGCGACCCGATGCGGGTGCATTAACCGTTGCCAGCGGCGTGCGCTCGCCCATGCTCATGGCTTCACCAGCAAAGCCCTTGAAGTCCGCCAGCGTGACGGCGCAATCCGCCACCGGCACCTGCCAGGGCCCGACCATCTGATCGCGGTGCGTGAGCCCGCCCACCGTGCGGTCGCCAATCGTGATCAGGAAGCGCTTGGACGCCACCGTTGGATGCGATAGCACGGCTATGCAGGCTTGCTGCAGATCGACGCCGGACAGGTCAATCGGCGCAAACACCTTCTCGATGGTCTTGACGTCGCGCTGCATTTTCGGCGGCTTGCCCAAAAGCACGTTCATGGGCATCTGGACTGGCGCCGCAAGATCCGTCGGCCCATCGCTGACGATCAGATCACGTGCTTCCGTCGCCACACCGACCACCGCAAACGGGCAGCGCTCGCGCTCGCACAGGGCCGTGAACAACGACAGTGACTCGGGTGCAATCGCCAGCACGTAGCGCTCCTGGCTCTCGTTGCACCAGATCTCTTTCGGTGCCATGCCGGACTCTTCCAGCGGCACGGCGCGCAGGTCAAAGCGTGCGCCGCGTGCAGCGTCATTGGTGAGTTCCGGAAAGGCATTGGACAGACCACCGGCACCCACATCGTGGATCGCCAGAATCGGGTTGGCAAGCTGACCATCAGCGCCCTGCCCGAGCAGCCAGCACTGGTTGATGACTTCCTGCGCACGGCGCTCGATCTCGGGGTTTCCACGCTGCACCGAATCAAAATCCAGTTCAGCCGCATTGGCGCCGGTGGCCATGGAACTGGCCGCACTGCCGCCCATGCCGATGCGCATGCCAGGTCCGCCAAGTTGAATCAGCAAACTGCCCGCTGGAAA
Organism: uncultured beta proteobacterium; assembly: GCA_903896425.1. GTDB lineage: Bacteria > Pseudomonadota > Gammaproteobacteria > Burkholderiales > Burkholderiaceae_C > Rhodoferax. Next base: position 2,224 of record CAITXW010000419.1, read on the forward strand.
CGCGATCTTGTGCGTCTGCGTGGCGTCGATCACCCCCAGACCACCGGCGATCATGATCGGCTTGTGGTAGCCGCGCTGTTCCTGCTGAGATTCACTCTGACCCGCTGTGCGGTAAGTGATAGCCTGTTCGTACTCGCGGAAATAGCCCAGCAGATTGGGTCGGCCAAACTCGTTGTTGAACGCAGCGCCACCGAGCGGGCCCTCGATCATGATCTGCAGCGGGCTGGCAATGTGCCCCGGCTTGCCGTAGGCATTAATAGGGGTCAGATTCCAATTAATTTTCGACACCGTAAACCCGGTCAGGCCGGCCTTTGGCTTGGAGCCGCGCCCGGTCGCACCTTCGTCGCGGATCTCGCCGCCGGCGCCGGTGGCGGCACCGGGAAAAGGTGAAATCGCGGTCGGATGGTTGTGCGTCTCGACCTTCATCAGGATGTGATGCGTACGCGTCTGGCGTTCGTAGCGACCGGCGCTGCTGGCACCCTTCGCCGTCGCGGATTGGGCGACGAAACGCTCGACTTCCACGCCTTCCATCACGGAAGCGTTGTCGGAGTAGGCCACCAACATGTGTTGCGGGTGCGTCTGGTGCGTGTGACGAATCATGCCGAACAGGCTCATTGGCTGCGGCGCGCCGTCAATCGTGAACTGGGCGTTAAAAATCTTGTGCCGACAATGTTCGCTGTTGGCCTGCGCGAACATCATCAGCTCAACATCAGTCGGGTTGCGCTGCAACTGCGTGAAGGCCTGCTCCAGGTAGTCAATCTCGTCGGCGGCGAGCGCCAGGCCAAACTCGGTATTGGCCGCCTGCAGCGCCACTTTTCCGCCGTGCAGCACATCAACGTGGGCCAGCGGTGCGGCCTGCAGTTCACTGAACAGGCCGCAGGCGCTGGCGCGGTCAAACATCACGCTCTCGGTCATGCGGTCGTGCAGCAGGTCACCAATCTGCGTCCGTTGCGCGCCCGACAGCGTCGCTTTGCCAAGCAGCGCAGACTTGAGCGTCAGGCGGTACTCCACAATCCGCTCGACCCGGCGCACGGCCAGGCCGCAGTTGTGCGCAATATCAGTTGCTTTGGAGGCCCAGGGCGAGACCGTGCCAAAACGCGGCGTCACCACAATCAGATCGCCCGCCACGGGGCCATCGTAGGCCGGGCCGTAGCGCAGCAACGCCGCCAGTTGGTCCTTCAGGGTTTGATCGGGCTCAGTGTCGGTCGTCACCAGGTGCACAAAGCGCGCGGCGACATCCACGATCGTGTCGCTGATCGCCTGCAAACCGGGCAGCAACTGTTGAACACGAAACGGGCTGAGTGCGCTAGCGCCCTCGAATTGGCTGATGAACAAGGTCACTTTGGAGGTCTGAAAAGGTTGGCTGACGGGGTTGACGGGGAGCGCACGGCACCGGTGCAGGGCGACCCGCCTGGGCAATGGCCTGAATTTTAACTGCCCCTTGCGCAGCGCCCCGGCTGTCGTGCACGCCCGATGGGATAATTCGGAACATGACAATCACCTACAAAGACGCCGCCGGAATTGCCGGCATGCGCGTGGCCGGTCGTCTGGCGGCGGAACTGCTGGACTACCTGACACCCTTCGTCAAGCCCGGCATCACGACCAATGAAATCGACAAACTGGCCAACGACTACACAACCCAGGTGCAGCACGCGATCTCGGCGCCGCTGAACTACGCGCCGTCCGGCCACAACCCGTATCCGAAGGCGATCTGCACCTCGATCAACCACCAGGTCTGCCATGGCATCCCCAACGACAAGCCCCTCAAGAAGGGCGACATCGTCAACGTCGACGTCACCGTCATCAAGGACGGCTGGCACGGCGACTCCAGCCGTATGTTCGTCGTCGGTGAAGCGTCACTGGCAGCGCGGCGTTTGTGTGCCTTGACCTATGAGGCGATGTGGCACGGTATTGTCAAGGTCAAGGCCGGTGCCTACCTGGGTGACGTCGGCCACGCGATCCAGCAATTTGCCGAGGGGCACGGCCTGAGCGTGGTGCGCGAATTCTGCGGCCACGGCATCGGGCAGCTGTTCCATGAAGAGCCGCAGGTCCTGCACTACGGTCGCCCGGGCACGCTGGACCAACTCAAGGCCGGCATGACGATCACGATCGAGCCCATGCTCAACGCGGGACGGCGCGAAATCAAGGAAATGGGCGACGGCTGGACCATCGTCACCAAGGACCGCTCGCTCTCCGCGCAATGGGAACACACCGTGCTGGTAACTGAAACCGGCTACGAGGTGCTGACCCTCTCAAGCGCCAGCCCGCCGCCGCCGGCTTTTGTGAAGTAGGCCACCATGTTCGACCCAGCCGCCCTGCGCACGCATTTCCGCACCGAAAAGGCGGCCTTGCTGCAGTCTCTGGCATCGAGCGGAACCTCGTCCACCCGCGGTGTGCGCGCAACGCTGGGTGCGCTCTCCAAACTGGCCGATACCACCCTGAAAGCGCTATGGCAGCAAGCTGGTTTTGCCGGCCCCTTCGCCCTGCTGGCGGTGGGTGGTTACGGGCGTGACGAGTTGTTCCCCTACTCGGACGTCGATGTGCTGGTGCTGATGCCCGACGGTGAATCGCCCGATGGCGACGCGGCGCTCAAGACCCGCATCGAAGGCTTTATCGGCAGTTGCTGGGATACCGGCCTCGAGATCGGCTCCAGCGTACGTACGCTCACGCAGTGCCTGGACGAAGCCGCCAACGACGTGACAATCCAAACCTCGCTGCTCGAAGGGCGTCTCATCACCGGCAACACGGAATTGTTTACGGAATTTCACCGGCAGTTTTTTGCCGCCATTGACCCGCACGCCTTCTTCGTCGCCAAAACGTTGGAACTGCGCCAGCGCCACAGCAAGTTTGAAGACACGCCCTACGCGCTCGAACCCAATTGCAAGGAATCGCCCGGCGGCTTGCGCGATCTGCAGGTAATCCTGTGGGTGGCCAAGGCCGCCGGCTATGGCAGCAATTGGGACGATCTGGCCAAGAACGGCTTGGCAACGGCCTTTGAGGTCAAGCAGATCAAGCACAACGAGGCCTTGCTGCGCCTGATCAGGGCGCGCCTGCACCTGATCGCCAAGCGCCGGGAAGATCGTCTGGTCTTTGACCTGCAGACCTCAGTAGCCCAGGCGTTTGGCTACTTGAGTGATCCGAGCGCCGTCGACTCCTCCAAGCCGTTCCGGATCCGCCCCAGCGAAATGCTGATGCGCCACTACTACTGGGCGGCCAAGGCGGTGACCCAGCTCAACCAGATCCTGCTGCTCAACATTGAGGAACGGCTCAACCCCTCAACGCACGAACCGCGCCCGATCAATGCGCGCTTTTCGGATAAAGCCGGCATGGTGGAAGTCGTCAGCGACGACCTGTATCAGCGCGAACCGCACGCCATTCTGGAGACCTTTCTGGTCTACCAGACCACCGCCGGCGCCAAAGGTTTTTCGGCACGAACCCTACGCGCCCTCTACAACGCGCGCAAGATCATGGATGGCAAGTTCCGCGCCGACCCGGTGAACCGCGAAACCTTCCGCAAGATCCTGATGGAGCACGATGGCATCACGCATGCCATGCGGCTGATGAACCAGACTTCGGTGCTGGGGCGCTACCTGTGGGTGTTTCGCAAGATCGTCGGCCAGATGCAGCACGACCTGTTTCATGTCTACACGGTGGACCAGCACGTCCTGATGGTGCTGCGCAACGTGCGGCGCTTCTTCATCGTCGAACATGCGCACGAATACCCATTCTGCTCACAACTGGCTTCCGGCTGGGACCAGCCCTGGGTTCTGTACACGGCGGCCTTGTTTCATGACATCGCCAAGGGCCGCGGCGGCGATCACTCGGTGCAGGGCGCCACCGAGGTGCGGCGCTTTTGCCGACAGCACGGCTTTGCCAAGGAAGACGCGAAGCTGATCGAATTCATCGTGCACGAGCACCTGACAATGAGCCACACGGCGCAGAAATCGGATCTGAGCAACCCGGACGTGATCGCGGCATTTGCCAAGCGCGTCGGCAACGAGCGCAACCTGACTGCACTGTATCTGCTGACCGTGGCCGATATCCGCGGCACCTCACCCAAAGTCTGGAACGCCTGGAAAGGCAAACTGCTCGAAGACCTTTACCGCATGACGCTGCGCGTGCTCGGTGGCCGTGCGCCCGACCCGGACGCGGAAGTCGAAGCCAGCAAGCGCGAGGCGCTGGTGCTGCTGGCGTTGCATGCCATGCCTTTTGAAGGCCACAAGAAACTTTGGGATACGCTCGATGTCGGCTACTTCATGCGCCACGACGCCGCCGACATTGCCTGGCATACGCGCCAACTCTCACGCCATGTCGGCAGCGCCAAGCCGATCGTGCGGGCACGCCATTCGCCAGTAGGCGAAGGCTTGCAGGTGGTGGTCTACACGCCGGATCAACCCGATCTGTTTGCGCGCATCTGCGGCTATTTCGACAAGGGCGGCTTCAGCATTCTGGATGCGCGCATCCATACCGCCTCTAACGGCTACGCTCTGGACACCTTCCAGCTCGTGGCGTCGAGCTGGGCCGACCACTACCAGGAACTCATCAGCATGGTCGAGAGCGAACTCAGCCGCGCCATCGCCCAGACCACGCCGCTGCCCGCGCCAAGCCGGGGCCGGGTGTCCCGGCGCGTCAAGAGTTTCCCGATCGCGCCACGCGTCACGCTGCGCCCGGACGAAAAGGGGCAGCGCTGGCTGCTCAACATCTCGGCCAGCGACCGCGTCGGCCTGCTCTATTGCGTCGCCTGCGTGCTGGCGCGGCACAAGATCAACCTGCAACTGGCCAAGATCGCCACCCTGGGTGAACGGGTCGATGACACCTTTCTGATCGAAGGCGCCGAGTTACAACACAACCGGGCCCAGATCGCGATCGAGACCGAACTGATGGAAGCGCTGGCACAGGATTGAACGGCGAATCGGGCATACTCTTACCCGGAAAATTGTCATATCAACAACCAACGCAGTGTGCGTATCAAATACAACGAAGGAGCCAGCGTGAGCGAACAAACCAACTACCTACTCAGCGAAGATCAGATGCCTAAGGTCTGGTACAACATCCAGGCCGACCTGCCGAAACCGGCGCCCGCTGTTCTGCA
>CAITXW010000420.1 GCA_903896425.1 uncultured beta proteobacterium
GAACCGGCGCTACATGCAACTTGAAGGACTTCAAACCCTCTGCGATACTCCGCCGACTCGGCTGTCCGCAGTGGCGCGCTGAGTAACGTGTATCTCAGCCTGTCCGGGCTGTGGACTTACACCACGTCATGGGACACGACCTTCCCCGAAGATTGTTTTTCATTAGGAGTTCAGCATACATCTTCAATGACAGGGTTGGCAAGTTTTTGAAAGCGTTTCCCCTGTCACGGTTTGAGAATTCATGGGTCACTGACCGCGCAGTGCCACGACTGTGTAGTTTGCAATTTTGGCAATCATAACTATGGGCCGGTGAACAGCATGAAGAATGGAGTTACACTGGTGGCACATTTTGAGTTGGACTGACGTCCGCACCAACCTGCCATTCGGGGCAAGGTGGTTTGCAAAGAAGCAGATGTGGCTCTACGGAGCAACCAAGCCGACAGCGTCAACCCTCCCCAAGTGGAGGGTTTTCTGTTTTCTGAACCTTCCAGTGATCAAACGGCATGGCCTGCCTTAAACGGCTGAGGGGATTTTGTTCCAGATTGCTGCCCTCGACATCTGTCAAACGCAGCTAAACAGGAGAACCATATGGTTTCTATCACTTCGCCAATCCAGCAGATTTTGCTGGTCACGGAGCGTCACCTTTCAATCCGGCCTCGGCCACCGCAGCTTGCGTTGTATAGCAGCGAGTTCAAAGACCCGATCCGTTGGCGAGACCAACCCACCGCAGTGCATCGGCGCTCTTTCGCCATCAGTGTTGCAAGCATCACTGGGAGTGGCAGATGCCCCGGTGTGTTTGACGTTCTTCACGAAGGTGTCGGTCAGGGCCATATTGCATCCTTTGGCGGTATGTCAATCGACAGTATTTGAAGATACCGCCATAAATACCGCTTTTTTGGCGGTATGTCATGTTACTGCCTGAGACCACTTGAGGCAACAAGAAACCCGCTATACCTCTCAGGAATGCAGGTTTTTAAGTGATATGAGACTGTCTGAAACGAGCAATTGGTCTGCCCGGAGGGGATCGAACCCCCGACCCACAGCTTAGAAGGCTGTTGCTCTATCCAACTGAGCTACGGGCAGAGATCGTGAGAAAAGATATGGTCGGGGCGAAAGGATTCGAACCTTCGACCCTCTGGTCCCAAACCAGATGCGCTACCAGGCTGCGCTACGCCCCGACATGCCCGTATTGTAACGGCTGGCACTGCCTTTCCCTCTCGGACGACTGACTTTTGACGCCGTGCCATCGGATACAGTCTTATCATGCCAGCACCAACCCCAACGCTCACATGGCTCACACCGGGGCAGGCGTTCCCGCCTGCCGATGAGTCTTGGTGCAAAAGTTCGGCTGCGCCAGGTTTGCTCGCTGCAGGTGGCGCACTCGATGTCGAAACCTTGCGCCTAGCCTACAGTCAAGGGATCTTTCCTTGGTTTAGCGAAGGTCAGCCGATTTTGTGGTGGAGCCCGGACCCGAGAATGGTGCTCGATGTCTCGGCTTTGCGCTTACATCCATCCTTTCGCAAAACCCTGGCCCAGTTTCGGCGCAGCAGCCGTTGTGATATTCGCATCGACTCGGCTTTTGAAGAAGTGATCCAGGCCTGCGCCACCAGTCATCGCGACGGGCAAAGTGGAACCTGGATCGTGCCGGAGATGGTCGATGCCTACTGCGCCCTGCACCGGGCCGGCTATGCCCACAGCGTCGAGACCTGGATTGACGGCGTGCTGACCGGAGGCTTGTATTGCGTGGCGCTTGGTAAGTTCGTTTTCGGTGAATCGATGTTCAGTCATGCCAGCAACGCATCAAAAATTGCCCTGGCCGCGCTGGTTGCTTTTTGCCGAACCAATGGCATCGCCCACATTGACTGCCAGCAAAATACGCGTCATCTGGCATCCCTGGGAGCACGCGAAATTTCACGCAAAGTATTTCTACAACACGTGTCCGATGGGGTTATCCAAGCCAGTCCACAATGGCGGTTCGAGCCCCGCTACTGGAATCAACTGCTGCCGGAAATGAGCACGCAAAAGTGACGAACCTGAACGATCTGCCAGGTAATGTCCCCGGTAGTGGTGTAAGTTTTTAGCCGAGCTGCAAGGCGCGAAGGGCGTAGCCCGAAGCGGCTTGCAGCTCGGTCGGACCATCTGATGTAGGGTGGTCATCGTGAGTCCGGATAAGGTTGAGGTGCGACCCAACAACCTGACTAAAGGAATTTCACAATGACCACCGCTACTATCGCACTTGCCGAGCTTGCTGAGAAGGGCTCCGA
>CAITXW010000421.1 GCA_903896425.1 uncultured beta proteobacterium
AAGGGTTTAAATGGGCTGTACTGCGGTCGTGTCAATTCATTGCCAATACCCCTGGAGTAGGAACCTCCTTAATGGCCGGGTATTCATCATCAAAGACAGGCTGGGGAGGAGGGCGTTGCCGTGGCCGAGCGCATGGCGGGTCAGCACGGCCATGTCAACTTCAACACCATCCCGTGGGTCATCTACACCAATCCGGAAATCGCCTGGGTCGGTCAGACCGAGCAGCAGCTCAAGGCCGCTGGTCGCGCCTACCGCGCCGGGACCTTCCCGTTCCTGGCCAATGGCCGCGCCCGTGCCCTGGGCGATACCACCGGCATGGTCAAGATGCTGGCCGATGCCACGACCGATGAAATTCTGGGCGTGCACATTGTTGGCCCGATGGCCAGCGAACTGATTGCCGAGTGCGTGATGGCGATGGAATTTCGCGCCAGCAGCGAAGACATTGCGCGCATCTGCCACGCCCATCCGTCGCTGAGCGAAGCGACCAAGGAAGCGGCCTTGGCGGTGGACAAGCGCACGCTCAATTTCTGATCGCCTGTGAGCGTCAGAGAAGCTTACGAGGCAGAACTGGCGCTGCGCGGCTACAGCGCGGATCCGGCGCAACTGCGCGCCGTCGAAGTGCTTGAGACCTGCGCCGCGCAGTGGACGCTTTTCAAGCAGAAGCGCTCCAGCGCGCTGAAGAAACTGATCAACCGTCCGCTCGTCCCACGCGGTGTTTACCTGCACGGCGGCGTCGGGCGCGGCAAGAGTTTTTTGATGGACTGCTTTTTTTCCGCCTTGCCCCTCAAGCGCAAGACCCGGCTGCACTTTCACGAGTTCATGCGCGAGGTGCACCGCGAACTCGTTGGCTTGCAGGGCACGGTGAACCCGCTCGATGTACTGGCCAAGCGCATCGCCAAGAAGTACCGGCTGATCTGCTTCGATGAGTTTCATGTGGCCGACATCACCGATGCCCTGATCCTGCACCGCTTGCTGCTGGCGTTGTTCGAGAACGGCGTGGGACTGGTTGCAACTTCCAACTTCAAGCCGGCTGACCTGTATCCGGGTGGCTTGCATCGCGATCGCATCCTGCCCGCCATCGATTTGCTCAATGCGCAAATGGCTGTCGTCAATGTTGACAATGGCACCGATTACCGTCAAAACACCCTGGCGCAGTTGCAGATCTACCACGCACCGCTCGGGCCGAGCGCCGATGCCGCAATGGATGACGTCTTCGTGCGACTGGCAGCAACGCACGACGAAGATCCGCATCTGCACATCGAGGCGCGAAAGATTCGTGCGCGCCGCAAGGCCGGCGGTTTGGTCTGGTTTGATTTCAAAACGCTGTGCGGCGGGCCGCGCTCGCAGAACGACTACCTGGAACTCGCGGCGCAGTTCCACACCGTGCTGCTGAGCGATGTGCCGCAGATGTTGCCCAATCATGCTTCTGAAGCGCGGCGCTTTACCCTTCTGGTCGATGTGCTGTACGACCGGCGCGTGAAACTGATTCTGTCAGCCGCCGTGGCGCCTGAGTTGCTCTATACCGAAGGTGCGCTGGCGCACGAGTTTTCCCGTACCGTTTCGCGCCTGAACGAAATGCAGTCAGCGCAGTTTCTCTCGCAGGAACGCAGGCTGGTGGATACAAGCCTGACTTGAAGCCGTCCCCGGTTGTCATCCCGGACCCGATCCGGGATTCATGCCTTCTGACGGCGCTACACGAAGCACTGGATTGCGGGTCGGGGCCCGCAATGACCCATTCAGCCCAGTGGCTCGACCTTGATTACCACGATTGACAGGTTGTCGCCACCGCCACGGGCGCGGGAGCGGGCTTTGTCGATCAGGAATTCGGTTGCTTCGCGGGGCGGGAGGGCGGACAGCACCGAGCCCAGTTCTTCGTTGGTGAAATAGTGCCAGACGCCGTCGCTACAAGCCATTAGCACGTCGCCAGCGCGCAGCGTCGCGATCAGGTGCGTGCCCACCGGTGGTTCGGTGTCGGCACCCAGGCAGCCCATCAGGATGTTCGACTTCGGGTGGATGTTGGCCTCTTCATCGGTGATCTCGCCTTTGTCCACCAGGGTCTGAACGTAGGAATGGTCACTGGTGCGCTTGATCAGTTTATCGCCGTGGTAATGGTAGATGCGCGAATCGCCTGAATGCGCCCAGTGGCAGTCGCCACCCGGGTTGATCAGGAAAGCGGCAATCGTGCTGTGCGGTTCCTCTTCGGAGGAGACGGCGGTCAGGCGGATGACCATATGGGCTTCGTGCACCAGTTGCACCAGGGATGAGGTGGCGTCATCAGTCTCGGGCGAATAGCGTTCAAACAACTGTTTGGCCGTCATCATGACTTGATCCGATGCCTTGCGTCCGCCGCTGCGTCCGCCCATGCCATCGGCAACCACGCCGAGCAGGCAGCCCTTGGCGTGGGGATGGCTGATCAATGCAACCTGATCCTGTTGGTAGTCGCGGTCACCCTTGTGGATGCCGGTTGATGCGCTGAGTCGGTAACCTTTGGACATGTGGCTTTAATGGTAAACGAAGATTCCCTAGAGAGCACGGTTTGGACGTATTATCAGACCACCCCGGGAATGAAGCACCGTGGGGCGATCCCAAGACCAACTACGTGATGATGCCGTGGACTCCAACCTGAACTCACCCGAACGTCGGCTGATCGATTTGCGCATCGAACACAGCGATCTCGATGCCATGATTGACCGCGCCAGTCTCCAGTCTCCGCTCGATGAATTGCTCATGCGACGACTCAAGAAAAAGCGCTTGGGTCTGCGCGACGAGATCGCTCGCATCGAGCGCCAGCTCGATCCTGACCAGCCTGCCTGACGAATGAGCCTGCAAGACCATGTGCGCGAGACCTTCGCGCCGGGCGGACTGTTGTCGCGCATGGTCGAAGAATTCCAGCCCAGGCCGGGGCAAACCGAGATGGCCGGCGCAGTGGCGCGCACCATTGAAGACGGTGGCGTGTTGGTGGTCGAAGCCGGTACCGGCATTGGCAAGACATTTGCCTACCTCGTGCCAGCCCTGCTCAGTGGCACACGCGTGCTCGTGTCCACCGCCAGCAAGACCCTGCAGGACCAGCTGTTTGCGCGCGATCTGCCGCGTCTGCTCAAAGTGCTGGGCTTGCCGCTGCGCAGCGCCCTGCTCAAAGGCCGTTCCAGTTACCTTTGCCTGCACCGCATGGAGGAAGCGCGGCAGAACTGGGAAGTGACGGATGCCACGCTGTTGCGTTCCCTGGCCCGAATTGAAACCTGGTCGCAAGTCACGCGCAGTGGCGATCTGGCCGAATTGCCGGGGCTCGATGAGCGCTCACCCCTGATTCCGCTGGTGAGTTCCAACCGCGACAACTGTCTGGGCGCGCAATGCCCGCGGCTGCGCAACTGCCACGTCAACCAGGCGCGGCGCGAGGCACTGGCTGCTGATGTGGTGGTCATCAACCACCATCTGTTTTTTGCCGATCTGGCGATCCGCGAGGCCGGCGTTGCGGAGTTGCTGCCAACGGTGCAGACCCTGATTTTTGACGAGGCGCACCAGCTCAACGAGACCGGCGTGCAGTTTCTGGGTCAGCAAATCACGACCGCGCAGGTTATCGACTTTGCGCGCGACTTGCTGCTGGCTGGGCAACAGCACGCGCGCGGTCTGTGCGACTGGCCAACACTTGCCAGCGACAGTGAACGCGCGGCGCGCGATTTGCGCCTGGTCGTCGGGCAAACTCCTGCCGGCGCCCGTTTGCGCTGGGTCGATGGGGTGCCAGAGCAAATCGACCGCGATGAGTGGCGCTCGGCCCTGGCCGAACTGCACGCCGCTTGCAGCCGAGCCCTAGTGGCGCTGGAGGGCGTCAGCGAAGCGCAACCCGACTTGCAGCGTCTGGCCGAGCGCGCCAGCGCTTTTCTGGAGCGGCTCGCTTTCTTCGCTGCACCCTGTGCCGCAGATTCGGTGCGCTGGGTCGATGTTGGGACGCAACTGCGCCTGGTGGAGTCGCCGCTGGACATTGCCGATACCGTGCGTTCGCGTTTGACCGATGCCAGCGCTGGCGAGGGCGCGCCGGCGCGGCCGGCCCTGATTTTTACCTCGGCTACCTTGGGCGCCGAAGCCAGTCTGCGCTGGTTCACCGAGCCCTGCGGCCTGGACCAGGCCGAGGTGCTGCAAGTGCAAAGTCCGTTTGATTACGCAGTGCAGGCTGCGCTCTATGTACCGCTGCACCTGTCCAAGCCGAGCGATCCCGCGCACAGCCGGGAGGTGGCTGAGTTTGTGGCCGATGCGGCACTGAAGATGGGCGGGCGTACCCTCGTCCTGACGACAACACTGCGCGCTCTGCGTACCATCGGCGAGGCATTGCAACGTCGTTTTTCGGGGTCTGGAGAGCTACAGATCCTGCTGCAGGGCGAGCAGCCCAAGCACCAGTTGATGGAGCGCTTTCGGCGCGGCCAGCGCGACGGCGGTGCGGGCTGCGTGCTGGTGGCCTCAGCCTCGTTCTGGGAGGGCGTTGACGTGCCGGGTGAGGAATTGCAGTTGCTGGTGATCGACAAGCTGCCCTTTCCGCCGCCCAGCGATCCGCTGGTGGAAGCGCGCTGCACCCGGCTTGAGGCCCAGGGCCGCAGCGTCTTCAACGACTACTTTGTGCCGGAGGCGGCGATCGCCCTCAAGCAGGGTGCCGGGCGCTTGATCCGGCGTGAATCGGATCGTGGCGTGCTGGTGGTGTGTGACACGCGGCTGGTGCGCATGGGCTACGGCCGGCGCTTGCTGGCGGCCTTGCCGCCGATGCGAAGAATCGGGAGCGAGTTGGAATTCAGTGAGGCGCTGGTCGCGCTTACCAGAACTTCCACCACGGCTGCGCACTCGCCCTGAAGCCTTTGCTCAGGAATTCGGAGCGCGGGAAGTTCTTTTCGAGTACGCGCAGGGCGTCGTCGCGCAGCGGCATCATGCCCAGGGCTTCGTAGGACTTGACGATGATGTAGAGCGCCTCTTCGATCGCGGGAACGCCCGGGTAATCGGTCACCGCCAACTGCGCGCGGTTGATCGCCGCGACATAGGCGCCCGTGCCATAGTAATAGCGTGCCACGTGCATCTCGTAGCTGGCCAGCGAGTTGATGATGTAAGTCATGCGCAGGCCGGCATCCGGGGCGTAACGCGAATCCGGGAAGCGTGACACCAACTCCTTGAAGGATTCAAACGATTCCTTGGCGGCTTTCTGGTCGCGCTCGGCCAGGTCCTGGCGTGCAATATAGGACAGCATGCCCAGGTCGTCATTGAAATTAACCAGTCCCTTGAGGTACAGGGCGTAATCAAGCGCCGGACTGGCCGGGTGCAGTTTCATGAAGCGGTCCAGCGTGGCAATGGCTTGCGCTGCCTCGGCTGATTTGTATTGCGCATAGGCCTTGTCCAACTGAGCCTGCTGCGCCAGCGGTGTGCCGGCAGCACGCCCTTCGAGTTTCTCAAACAGTCCGATCGCCTTGTCGTAGGCCCCGGAACTGAGCTCGTCTTTGGCTTCGGCATAGAGTTTGCTCGGACTCAAGTTGGCGGTCTTGTCCTCGGGCGTGCTCGAACACCCGATCAGCGACAGGGTAGCGCCCGCCAGAACGCAGGCGCAGACAACCGATAATTTGGTTCGAAGCATGAGGGACAACTTTCTTGAAGAATTCCAATCCGATTATATCGAGCGACCTCGAAAGCGACGAGTCCGAGGACCGCGGTGACACCGACGCGGAGTTGGAGTTGCGCTCACTGGTTTTTGGCGCAGCCCAACACGGACAGCGTCTGGACCTGGCGCTGGTCGAACTGGTGAGCGAATTTTCGCGCAGCTACTTGCAGCAGTTAATCGATGGCGGCTCGCTGACCCTCAACGGTGCCGTGGTGCGCAAGGCGTCACTGCGCGTCAAGGCCGGCGACCAGGGCTGCATCGAATTGCGCCCGACGCCGCAAAGCCAGGCCTTCAAACCTGAAGCCATGGCGCTGGAACTGGCCTATGAAGACGAACACCTGCTGGTGATCAACAAGCCCGCTGGCCTGGTGGTTCATCCGGCGCCTGGAAACTGGAGCGGCACCTTGCTCAACGGTTTGCTGGCGCACGACGCCAAAGCCATGAGTCTGCCGCGCGCTGGCATCGTGCACCGCCTGGACAAGGACACCAGCGGCCTGATGGTGGTGGCACGCACGCGCGCCGTCATGGATGCGCTGGTGCGCGCGATTGCCGCGCGCGAGGTCGGACGCCAGTATCTGGCGCTGGCGCATGGGCCCTGGAGCGGTGCAGCGCGGCGCGAAGTCAATGCGCCGATCGGCCGCGATCCGCGCAACCGGCTGCGCATGGCGGTGGTCGACGGTGTGAAGAGCCCGGGCAAAACGGCGCGTACCGACATTGAATTGCTGGAGAACGGCGATCTGGGCTGCCTGGTGCGTTGCACCCTGCACACCGGCCGCACACACCAGATCCGTGTTCATATGGCTTCCATCGGGCATCCGCTGTTGGCCGATGAGGTCTATGGCGGCCACCCCGCAGCCGGTATGCAGCGCCAGGCGCTGCATGCGTTCAGACTCAGTCTGGACCATCCGGTGACGCAGCAGGCCATGCGTTTTGAGGCGCCGCCGCCGAGTGACTTCGCGCAGGCCATGCAAGCCTGGAACTTTGGAACCGGGCGTTCTTCGTTATAATTTTCCTGCTGGTCCTCAAAACCAGTACCCCGGCCGGCCGTCGGGGGCAGGCGCTGCAGATTCATCAATCTGCCTGACGCGACCCACTGAATCATACTGATTACGCACCTTCAGGGTGCCCTTCCCGGAAATCGCAGGACCATGAATACGGCGGATGCCAAGCGCGTACTAGAAACCGCTTTGATTTGCTCGCAACAGCCCTTGCAGTCGCGCGATATGCGCGTGCTGTTTGACGACGTGCTGGAGCTGGATGTGATCGAAGCCATGTTGCAGGAAATCCAGCAGGATTGGGCGTTGCGTGGCGTTGAACTGGTCAAAGTGGCCACCGGCTGGCGCTTTCAGAGCCGGCCCGAGATGCGAGCGTTTTTGGATCGTCTGCATCCCGAGAAGCCGCCGCGCTACACCCGCGCCACGCTGGAAACGCTGGCCATCATTGCCTACCGGCAACCGGTGACCCGGGGCGACATCGAAGACATACGCGGCGTGACCGTCAATTCCCTGCTCATCAAACAGCTTGAAGAGCGCGGATGGATTGAAGTCATTGGTCACCGCGACACCGTTGGGCGTCCGGCGCTGTTTGCGACGACCCGGCATTTTCTGGATGATCTGGGCCTGGCCTCTCTGGACCAGTTGCCCGAGATGGAAAGCGCCGAGCAGCAGGCCGGCGTCATGGATGCGCTGGAACTGCAACTGGCAGTGGGCAACGAGAGCGCCACATTGCAGGATACGGCGGTTGCCGCTTCCACGGCCGAGGGCGGCGACGGCGAACTATTTTCTTCGACAGGAACCCAAGCATGAGCGAAAACAACAGCGACGCACAAGACCCCAGCGGGGACGAACCGGTGCTGTCTGCGCCGCAAGCCGAGGCTCCTGTCGCCTCTGCTGTGGCACTGCCAGCGGCAACGGACGTGGCGCCGGTTGTTACGCCGTCGGTCGATCTGTTCGAGGCCGTGGTGTCGGGGCAGTTCGACGCGGACGAGGAAAGTCCGGCGCTGGCGCCGGCCAAGCGCGTGCTGGCGCCAGTCGCAGAGTCGCCCAAGCTGCACAAGGTGCTGGCGCAGGCTGGCATGGGCTCAAGACTCGAGATGGAACAACTCATCATGGAGGGGCGCATCACGGTCAACAATGAGCCGGCCCACATCGGTCAGCGCATCCAGTTTGGCGATCATGTCAAGGTCAACGGCAAGCCGATCAAGTTCCGCATCGAGGCCCCGCCGCCGCGTGTCATCGCCTATCACAAGCCTGCGGGTGAAGTCGTCACGCACGATGACCCGCAGAACCGTCCCACCGTCTTTCGCCGTCTGCCCAAGTTGTTTCAGGGCAAGTGGCAATCGGTTGGTCGGCTTGACCTCAACACCGAAGGCCTGCTGCTGTTTACCAGTTCGGGCGAATTGGCCAATAGGCTGATGCACCCGCGTTTCGGCCTGGAGCGTGAGTACGCGGTGCGGGTGCTCGGCGCCCTGAACAAGGAAGAAAAGGCCAAACTGCTCGAAGGCGTCAAACTTGACGACGGCGTGGCACAGTTTGGTTCGATCGAAGAAGGCGGCGGTGAAGGTTCGAACTGCTGGTACCGCGTCACCATTTCCGAAGGTCGCAACCGCGAGGTGCGCCGCATGTTCGAGGCGGTCGGCCATGCGGTCAGTCGCTTGATCCGGATCCGCTATGGCGCCATGTTGTTGCCGCGCGGTCTCAAGCGCGGCGCCTGGATGGAACTCGACGACGCTGACATTCGCGCGCTGACGCAGGCCGCTGGAACGCGGGATGTGCGTGAGCACAGCGATGAGGCCGGTTTTGGCAGCGACCCGACGCGCCGCCCGGCTTCCGAACAGGATTCAGGTTCGCGCAACCGACGCCGCGGCGTGCGGGGCGCGGGCCCACGCGGCGCTGGCAATGCGCCGCGCAATGCGGGTGGTGGTGCCAACAACGCCGGCCAGGGCCGCAGAAACCGCAGCGACAGCGGCGATCGTCCGTCCGGTGCGGCGCAGCCGGACCCGATGAAGACAGCCTTCGGCTACATCGGCGCCGACAGTTTTACGCGCCAGCGCCAGGAACAGGGACAGCGTCGTGGCGGCGGTACGGGCGGCGGTCAGCGCCGCAGTGGCGGACGAGGTCGCTGAGGCGGCCGAACAGGCTAAAATCCAGCACTTTGCCGACCGGGCAAAACTATACATTCAGCTCAGGAAAAACTTATGACTATCGAACGCACACTCTCCATCATCAAACCCGACGCCGTTGCCAAGAACGTGATCGGCCAGATCTACGCCCGTTTTGAAGCTGCCGGCCTCAAGATCGTTGCCGCCCGCATGGTGCATTTGTCGCGCCGCGAAGCCGAGGCTTTCTATGGTGTGCACAAAGAGCGTCCTTTCTTCAAGGACCTGGTCGAATTCATGATCTCCGGCCCGGTCATGGTGCAGGCGATCGAAGGCGAAAACGCCATTCTGAAAAACCGTGACCTGATGGGTGCCACCGACCCGAAGAAGGCCGCGCCCGGCACCATCCGCGCCAGCTTTGCCGACAGCATCGACGCCAACGCCGTTCATGGTTCTGACGCTGCTGAAACCGCAGCCGTGGAAATTGCCTTTTTCTTTCCCGGCATGAACATTTATTCACGCTAAAGCATGGCCTTGTTGCTCCACCGCGTAACGCTGCCCTCGCGGGTGGGCGCAGCGCGCCTGGAGCGAGTGGCGGCCGTGTCGACCCGATGACGGCCAACCTGCTCGACTACGATCTCGACACACTGGCGCTCTTTTGCGAGCGGCTCGGTGAAAAGCGCTTTCGCGCGGTTCAGCTGTTTCGCTGGATCCATCAAAAAGGCGCGTCCAGTTTTGACGACATGAGCGACCTCGCCAAGTCCTTGCGCGAAAAGCTCAAAGGTGTGGCGCACGTCAAGGCGCTGGACCTGATCTCGCAACACATTTCGGCCGACGGCACCATCAAGTGGCTGTTTGACGTGGGCGCCGGCAACGCCATCGAGACGGTTTTTATCCCCGAGGAAGATCGCGGCACCCTGTGCATTTCCTCGCAGGCCGGTTGCGCCATCGGCTGCCGCTTCTGTTCCACCGGGCATCAGGGCTTCAGCCGCAACCTGACAAGTGGCGAGATCGTGGCCCAGCTCTGGTTTGCCGAGCACTTTCTGCGCAAGCATCTGCAGCGCGAGGAGCGCGTCATCTCCAATGTCGTCATGATGGGCATGGGCGAGCCGCTGCAGAACTATGCCGAAGTGATTCCGGCACTGCGCGTCATGCTCGATGACCACGGCTATGGCCTTTCGCGCCGGCGTGTCACGGTATCGACCTCGGGCATCGTGCCCAAGATGGACCTGCTCTCAGAGCAATGCCCGGTGGCGCTGGCGGTGTCGCTGCATGCGCCGACCGACGCGCTGCGTGACGACCTGGTGCCGCTGAACAAGAAGTATCCGCTCGACGAATTGATGCAGGCTTGCAACCGTTATCTGGAACACGCGCCGCGCGACTTCATTACCTTTGAGTACTGCATGCTCGAAGGTGTCAACGACCAGGCCGAGCATGCACAGCAATTGGTGCAACTGGTGCGGCGTTATGCCACTGCCGGGCGTGTCTGGTGCAAGTTCAACCTGATTCCGTTCAATCCATTTCCGGCCTCGGGCCTGCACTGTTCGACACCGCAGCAGGTTCAGGCCTTCGCGCGGATTCTGGTTGATGCCGGTATCGTCACCACTGTGCGCAAGACGCGCGGCGAAGACATCGACGCCGCCTGCGGACAGCTCGCCGGCGACGTGAAGGACCGCACGCGCGTTGGCGAGCGCATTGCGCGCCAGCGCAACTGGACGATTACGCCGGTGCCGGCAGACAAGCCCGCGGTGACGGAGAATTGAGGCATGAATAGCATTGCAACAAGAGGATGGCGTCAGGGTTTGTTGGCCGCCTGTCTGCTGGCGGCCGCACTGGTGACGCTGTCGGGCTGCGCTTCGCGCGGCGCTAACGCAGTGGACGGCAACAGTTCCGAGATCGTGACCGATTCGGATGAGCCGATCATCCGCAAACGCGCCCGTATCCGGCTTGAACTCGCGGTCGGTTATTTCGAACAGGGGCAAACCAATATTGCCCTGGACGAGCTCAAGCAGTCGATCACGGCCGACCCTGACTACGCAGCGGCTTACAACCTGCGCGGTTTGATTTACCTGCGTCTGAACGATCTGCGCATTGCCGAAGAGAGTTTCAAGAAGGCGCTCGCACTCGAACCCCAGGGGGCTAGCGTCATGCACAACCTGGGCTGGCTCTATTGCCAGGACGGCCGCTATGGGCAGTCGCAGCAGTATTTCTCGCAGGCGCTGGGCAATCCGCAATACCGCGAGCGCGCCAAGACGCTGCGCGCGCAGGGGCTGTGTCAGGTCAGGGCCGGCCAGCGTGAGGCGGGCGAACAAAGCCTGCTCAAGTCTTATGATTTGGAGGC
The DNA here is from genome assembly GCA_903896425.1 of uncultured beta proteobacterium. Lineage (GTDB taxonomy): Bacteria > Pseudomonadota > Gammaproteobacteria > Burkholderiales > Burkholderiaceae_C > Rhodoferax. The sequence goes on from CAITXW010000421.1 coordinate 11,068, forward strand.
CGGCAATCCGGTGACCGCCTACAACCTGGCCACACTGATGTTCCAGCGCGGCGAAAGGACTGGGGCCCAGTTTTATGTGCGGCGTTTGAACAACAGCGACCTGGCCAATGAAGAGTCGCTCTGGCTGGGTATCAAGATCGAGCGGAGCCTGGAAAACCGCGCCGCTGTGCAGCAGCTCGGTGCACAATTGATCAAACGTTTTCCGCAGTCACGTCAGGCCGATGCTTTCCAGAGGGGATCTTTTGATGAGTGAGATGGTGTCTCCAGCGTCGGCCCCGCTTTCAGGCGGTGCCATGCTGCGCCAGGCGCGCGAAGCGGCCGGTCTGCACATCGGTGCGCTGGCGGTTTCCTTGCGCGTTCCGGTTCGCAAACTTGAAGCGCTGGAAGCCGATCACTTTGATCAGTTGCCCGACATGGTTTTTGTCCGCGCGCTGGCCGCCAGCGTTTGCCGCGCCCTCAACATCGACTCGACTGCGGTGCTGGCGCAGCTCCCGCAAACCAGCGCGCCGCATCTGAGGAACGACGAGGCGGGCATCAACGTGCCGTTTCGTGGCGGCGCCAGCGCGACGGGTTCCATTCTGGGGGATTCATTTTCCCGGCCCTACGTGTTGCTCGGGCTGGTGCTGCTGGTCGGCGTCGTGGTGCTGGCTGTGCTTACTTTTTTTGATCGTGTTCCGGGTCGGGCGACAAGCCGGGACGAGGCAATCGCGCCGACTGTCCTTACCAGTGCGCTTGAAACCAGTCCAGCGTCTGCCGCGCTTGCTGCCAGTTCTGCTGTTACGGCCACATCGGCCGCCAGCGGTGTTGCGAGCGCGCCGGGTGCCATCGTAGAAGGTTCGGGTCTGAGTACGGGCACCCTGGTGCTGCGGGTGCGAGGCCCGTCCTGGGTTGAAGTTGTCGATGCCACCGGTGTGGTGCAGTTGCGCCGCGTGCTGCAACCGGGCGAGACGGTTGGCGTTTCCGGCGTTGCGCCGTTGTCCGTGGTGGTCGGGCGCGCGGACCTGACCGAGGTGCAGGTCTATGGCAAGCCCTTTGATTTGAACCCGATTGCCCGTGACAATGTGGCCCGTTTCGAGGTGAAGCCTTGAGTTCCCCAAGCCCGATTGCAATCGCCGTTCCGGCAATCCGGCGCTCGCGCCAGGCGCGCGTGGTCTGGGGTGATTCTGTTCTCACCGTGGGTGGCGATGCGCCAGTGCGCGTGCAATCCATGACCAATACCGACACGGCTGATGCCATCGGCACGGCGATTCAGGTTAAGGAACTGGCGCTGGCCGGCTCCGAGATGGTGCGCCTGACGGTCAATACGCCAGAAGCAGCGCAGGCCGTGCCCTACATCCGCGAACAACTCGACCGCATGGGCATTGCCGTGCCCTTGATTGGCGACTTCCACTACAACGGGCATCGCTTGCTGACCGATTTTCCGGACTGTGCGCAAGCCCTGTCCAAGTACCGCATCAACCCCGGCAATGTCGGCAAGGGCGACAAGCACGACAAGCAGTTCGCCCTCATGATCGAGGCCGCGCTGCGCTGGGACAAGGCGGTGCGCATTGGCGTTAACTGGGGCAGCCTGGACCAGGAACTGCTGGCCAGCCTGATGGACGAAAACAGCCGCCGCACGCCGCCATGGGGTGTCAAGCCGGTGATGTACGAGGCACTGATTACCTCCGCCATCGAGTCGGCCGAGCGTGCGGTCGAGATGGGCATGAGCCGCAACCAGGTGTTGCTCTCGTGCAAGGTCAGCGGCGTGCAGGATCTGGTCTCGGTTTACCGCGAACTGGCACGGCGCTGCGACTACCCGTTGCATTTGGGATTGACCGAGGCCGGCATGGGAACCAAGGGCGCCGTGGCGTCGACCGCCGCCCTGGCTTTGCTGTTGCAGGAAGGTATTGGCGACACGATCCGCGTGTCCCTTACGCCACAACCGGGTGAGTCCAGAACGCAGGAAGTGGTGATTGCCTGCGAAATTCTGCAGGCGCTGGAGTTGCGCTCCTTTGTTCCCAGCGTCACGGCCTGTCCCGGTTGCGGTCGTACCACCAGTACCGTGTTCCAGGAACTCACGAAGCAGATTGAGGATTTTTTGCGCGCCCAGATGCCGCTCTGGCGCGACAAGTATCCGGGTGTTGAAAAACTCAAGGTTGCCGTCATGGGCTGCATCGTCAACGGGCCTGGTGAAAGCAAGCAGGCCGACATCGGCATCAGCCTGCCCGGTACCGGTGAGGCACCAGCGGCGCCGGTTTTTATTGATGGTGAGAAGCGCATGACGCTGCGCGGCGACGGCATTGCGCAGGAATTCCAGAAGATTGTCCAAACCTATGTTGAAACACGCTTTGGCGCGCACGGCGTTGTCAGCGCGTCGTGAATGAATGCATGACTGAAAAAGAAACACAAGCCAAGGCAGGCAAGCTCTCTGCCGTCAAGGGCATGAACGATATTTTGCCGCCGGACTCAGCGCACTGGGAATGGCTGGAAGACAAGGTGCGCGTGCTCATGGGTCGCTACGCCTATCGCAATATCCGCACGCCCATCGTTGAGCCGACGGCCCTGTTTGTGCGTGGCACTGGCGAGACCACCGACATCGTCGAGAAGGAGATGTACTCCTTCGAGGACAAGCTCAATGGCGAGGAACTCACGCTGCGCCCGGAGAACACACCGGGCGTGGTGCGCGCTGCCATCGAGCACAACCTGACCTACGACGGTGGCAAGCGCCTGTATTACATGGGCCCGATGTTCCGCCACGAGCGTCCCCAGCGTGGCCGCTATCGCCAGTTCTACCAACTCGGCGCCGAGGCGCTCGGTTTTGCCGGCCCTGAGGTTGACGCTGAGCTGATGCTGCTGGTGCACGAGCTGTTTGAGGCGTTTGGCCTGCGCAATGTGCGTGTCGAGCTCAACAGCCTGGGCGTTGCCTCGGAGCGCCAGGCGCACCGCAGCGCGCTGATTGCCTATTTTGAACAACACCGCGAACTGCTGGACGCTGACGCACAGCGCCGCTTGCACCTTAACCCACTGCGCATTCTGGATACCAAAAATCCGGCCATGCAGGCGCTGGTGCAGGCCGCACCGCAACTGTTGGACTACCTGGGTGAAGCATCGTTACAGCACTTCGACACCGTCAAGACGCTGCTGTCGGCCTGCGGCGTCAAGTGGCGTGTCAACCCACGCCTGGTGCGCGGTCTGGATTACTACAGCCACACCGTGTTTGAATTCATCACCGATGAACTCGGTGCCCAGGGCACGCTGTGCGGCGGTGGGCGCTACGACGGGCTGTTCGCTGTATTGGGTGGCAAACCGACCCCGGCCGTGGGATGGGGTATGGGGCTGGAGCGTGTGTTGGAGTTGATCCGGCAGCAGGGTCAGGCGCCGGCCACGCTCGCACCTGATGCCTACGCCGTGCTGCCCGATGCGGCGGCCCTGCCGCGTGCCATGCAGGCGGTGCAGGCCTTGCGCAGCGCCGGTATCAGCGTGCAGATGCATGCGGCCCTGACGCCGGGACCGGACAGCATGAAGACGCAATTCAAGAAAGCCGACGCCAGCGGCGCGGCTTATGCCCTCATTTTTGGTGGTGACGAACTGGCTGACAACGCCGTCACGGTCAAGGCCTTGCGCGCCGATGGGGGCGCACAACGGCGCGAATCTCTGGACAACATCGCCGTCTGGGCGTCCACCCTACAATCACAGACTTGAACGCGCTCCGTGCAGAGCCGCGGCGCACACAGCAACCGAGCAAAAACTTTCATGGCAAACCAACTCGATCTCGAAGAACAAGAGCAACTCGACCAGCTCAAGCACTATTGGAAACAATACGGCAACATGATCACCTGGGTGCTGATCGCGGTGCTGGGCGCCTATGCCAGCTGGAACTTCTACCAGTATTGGCAGCGCAGCCAGGCGCAACAGGCCGCGGCCATGTATGACGAGGTTGAACGCGCCGTGAAGTCGGCTGATGTGAGCAAGATTGACCGTGTCTTTGGTGACATCAAGGACAAGTTTGGCTCAACCACCTATGCCCAACAAGCCGGACTGCTGGTGGCAAAGCAGTATTACGCGGCTGGTAAGCCCGATGCGGCCAAGGCTGCACTGATCTGGGTCGTCGATAAATCGTCTGACACCGGTTACCAGGCGGTGGCGCGGCTGCGGTTGGCGGGCCTGTTGCTCGACAGCAAGGCCTACGATGAAGCACTCAAGCAGCTGAGCAGCAGTTTTCCGCCGCAGTTCGAGGCACTGGCAGCCGACCGCAAGGGCGATATCCTGCTGCTTCAGGGCAAGAAGAAGGAAGCCCTGACCGAATACAGCAAGGCTTACAAGAGTTTTGATGAGCGCACTGAGTACCGTCGCGTAGTGGAGATCAAACTGAACTCGCTGGGAGTCGATCCAAAAGGCACGGATGCGCTGGCGCCGGAAGGTAAAAAGTGAAACCTGTATTTCGTTTGACCGCAGCCATCCGTCTGGCCCCGGTCCTGCTGCTGGCAACGCTGATTGCTGCCTGCGCCAGTGGCCCCGACAAACCCAAGCCGACTGAGCTGACAGCGAACCCGGGTCTGCTGCGTGTGCGTCAGGCCTGGACGGCCCAGATCGGTGCGGTCGCGTTTCCATTGGAAGTCAAGGTCAACGGCGACGCCGTGACGCTGGCCAACTCCGACGGCGTGGTGCAATCGTTGGACGCGCGCAGCGGTGCTTCGCTGTGGCGCAGTGCCAGTCTGGGACCTCTGGCTGCCGGTGTCGGCAGTGACGGTCGTCTTGCCGCCGTGGTCACGCGTGCGAATGAACTGGTGCTGCTGGAGACCGGGCGTGAATTGTGGCGCCAGAAATTGACGGCGCCCAGCTATACCGCGCCACTGGTAGCGGGCGGACGCGTCTTCCTGCTGACAGCAGACCGCTCGGTCACGGCCTTGGACGGCGCATCCGGGCGCAAGCTCTGGACCCAGCAACGCCCGGGTGAGCCCCTGGTGTTGCGCCAGGCTGGCGTTCTGCTCGCGGTTGGCGAAACGGTCGTGGTCGGCATGGGCGGGCGTTTGATCGGGCTCAATCCGGCCAATGGTGTCGTGCGCTGGGATGCTCCGGTCGCCGCGCCGCGCGGTACCAATGACATTGAACGCCTGGTGGACCTGGTTGGCCCGGCGGCACGCGATGGCAATGTGGTTTGTGCGCGCGCTTTTCAGGCTGCTGTCGGTTGCGTTGACACGACCCGTGGTAGCCTGCTCTGGACCAAACCGGCTGCTGGTCTGGTCGGAGTGCAGGGCGATGAAAAATTTGTTTTCGGCGTTGAGGGCGATAGCAAGGTCATCGCCTGGCGCCGCGCCGATGGTGAACGAGCCTGGGTTTCCGAGCGCCTGCGTTTTCGCGGCCTGGGTGCGCCGCTGCTGGTTGGGCGTGCCATTGTCGTTGGCGAGGAAACCGGTTTGGTGCATTGGCTCGCGCGTGATGACGGTGCGGCGCTGACGCGCATGCCGACCGATGGTTCAGCAGTCGTAGCGGCGCCGGTGCTTGCCGCTGGGACGCTGGTGGTTGTGACCCGCAATGGTGGAATTTTCGGCTTCAAGCCCGAGTAACGGTTGGGCTGCTGGCAATGAAACCTGTTTTGGCCCTGGTGGGCCGTCCCAATGTCGGTAAATCGACGCTGTTCAATCGGCTGACCAAATCACGCGACGCCATCGTTGCCGATTTTGCCGGCCTCACGCGTGACCGGCATTACGGCAACGGCCGGCTTGGCAAGCACGAATTCATCGTCATCGACACCGGTGGTTTTGAGCCTGATGCGGCCAGCGGTATTTTCAAGGAAATGGCGAAGCAGACGCGTCAGGCGGTGGCCGAAGCCGACGTCGTCATTTTTGTTGTTGATGCGCGCGAAGGAATTTCGGCGCAAGACTACGAGATTGCCAAATACCTGCGCCGCCTGGGCAAACCCTGTGTGCTGGCGGCCAACAAGGCCGAAGGCATGATCGCCGGGGCGCAACTGGTTGAATTCTTTGAACTCGGCCTGGGCGAAGTGCACGCAGTCTCAGCCGCACATGGCCAAGGCATCCAACCGCTGCTGGAACTGGCGCTCAAACCGCTGCAACTCGATGAGTTGGAGGAGTTGGCCGAGGAAGCGCAACCCGGTGTCATCAAGCTCGCCGTGGCGGGGCGCCCCAATGTCGGCAAGTCGACCCTGATCAATACCTGGCTGGGCGAAGAGCGGCTGGTGGCATTCGACCTGCCGGGCACCACGCGCGATGCGATTTCGGTGCCGTTCGAGCGCAACGGGCAAAAGTTTGAGCTGGTTGATACGGCGGGACTGCGCCGGCGCGGCAAGGTGTTTGAAGCCATCGAGAAATTCTCGGTCGTCAAGACCTTGCAGGCGATCGAGTCGTCCAATGTTGTGCTGTTGTTGATCGACGCAACCCAAGGCGTCACGGATCAGGACGCGCACATCGCCGGTTTCATCCTGGAAAATGGCCGCGCCGTGGTGCTGGCGGTCAACAAATGGGACGCAGTCGATGAATACCAGCGCGAGTTGGTCAAACGTTCCATCGAAACCCGGTTGCCGTTCCTGAAATTTGCCACGCTGCACCTGATCTCGGCCACCAAGCGCCAAGGCCTGGGGCCGGTGTGGGCGTCGATCGCGCAGGCCTACCGGGCAGCGAACTGCAAGATGTCAACGCCGGTGCTGACGCGCTTGCTGCTGGAGGCGGTGCAGTTCCAGAGCCCCAAGCGCGCCGGCATGTACCGCCCGAAGCTGCGCTATGCGCACCAGGGCGGCATGAACCCGCCGGTCATCATCATCCACGGCAATTCGCTGGATCACGTGAGTGACGCCTATAAGCGCTTCCTGGAAGGGCGTTTCCGCAAGGAATTCGATCTGGTGGGCACACCGATGCGCATCGAGTTCAAGACTGCAGCCAACCCCTACGCCGACAAAGCGGGGTCGTGAGCGCGCGGTCCCCGTTAACTTCATCCGGGCTTTACGCAGTTGGGCCTGAAGAGGCCCCGGGCTGTGGTATCGTCAGCCCCTTATCAATTTCTTGAACACGGAGAATATCGTGAACAACAAAGGCCAGTTGCTCCAGGACCCATTTCTCAACGCGCTGCGTCGGGAACACGTTCCGGTTTCTATCTACCTCGTCAACGGGATCAAGCTGCAAGGCCAGATCGAATCGTTTGACCAGTATGTCGTATTGCTGCGCAATACCGTCACCCAAATGGTCTACAAGCACGCCATTTCGACCATCGTGCCCGGGCGCGCGGTGAATTTCGCCAGCGGCGAGGGTGACGAACCTGCAGCCGCCTGAATTGGCATTCGCCCCGACCATCCTGGTTGGGGTTGACTTCGGTTTACCCAATTTCGACGGCGAACTCGAAGAACTCGGTTTGCTGGCGCAGACTGCCGGTCTGACGCCGGTGGCGCGCATCACCTGCAAGCGCAAAGCGCCCGATGCGGCGCTGTTCGTGGGCAGCGGCAAGGCCGATGAAATCAAACTGCTGGCAGCGCAACACGGCGCGGTCGAGATTTTGTTTGACCAAAGCCTGAGCCCGGCACAGCAGCGCAATCTGGAACGCCATCTGGAGTTGCCGGTCAATGACCGCACGCTCTTGATCCTCGAAATCTTCGGCCAGCGCGCGCGCAGCCACGAGGGCAAGTTGCAGGTTGAACTGGCGCGTCTGCAATACCTCAGCACGCGTCTGGTGCGGCGGTGGTCGCACCTGGAGCGTCAGAGCGGGGGCATTGGCATGCGCGGCGGCCCGGGTGAAACCCAGATCGAACTTGATCGCCGCATGATCAATGACAACATCAAGAAGATCAAGGAACGCCTGATCAAGGTCAAACGCCAGCACCAGACGCAGCGCCGCCAGCGCGAGCGGCGCGATGCCTTCAATATCTCGCTGGTCGGCTATACCAACGCCGGCAAGACCACGCTCTTCAATGCCCTGGTGAAAGCGCGCGCCTATGCCGCCGATCAGCTGTTTGCCACGCTCGATACCACCACGCGCCAACTCTACCTCGGCGAAGCCGGGAGATCCGTTTCGCTCTCCGACACCGTCGGCTTCATCCGCGACCTGCCGCATGGCCTGATTAACGCCTTCCAGGCCACTTTGCAGGAGGCAGTGGACGCTGACCTGTTGCTGCATGTAGTCGATGCGGCGAGCCCCAATTTTCTGGAGCAGATGGCCGAAGTGCAGCGTGTGCTGCGCGAGATCGGCGCTGCCGAGATACCGCAGGTGCTGGTTTTCAACAAGCTCGATGCGCTGGATGCCGCTGCGCGCCCGCTGCAACTCGAAGACAGCTACGATCTGGCCGGTGTGCAAACACCCCGGATATTTCTGAGTGCGGCGCAGGGCGAGGGCCTTGCGCTGCTGCGCCAGCGCCTGGCCCGTATCGTCAGCGGCGGCGAGTTGCCGGCGCAGGATGCGCAATATTCTGCGCAAGCCGGCGATACACCTTTCTGATTTGGGCACAATCGGGTTTACTTACATACGAGAAGACGAAATGAAACTTCATTTACGCATCTTTCGCTGGGCCGATGTCCCGGGGCGGATCCGGGGCATGTTCAACCTGAATGATTCGCGCTGGGGCCGCAGCGAGGACAAGCCGAGCGATGGCAGCAAGGCGCAGTCCGAACCGCCTGAGGGTGATGCGCCGCAGGGCCAGCCAAAAGCTGACCCTGAGCCGCGGCGCGGCGCCAATCAGGGGCCGCCGGACCTCGACGCGTTGTGGCGTGATTTCAACCAGCGCCTGGGTGGCTTGTTTGGTGGCGTCAAGAAGGCTGGACGTGGTCTGGGCGGCGGCGGTTCCGGCGGTGGTTTCCAGCCCGACCCGAAGAGCACCAAGATCGGCATTGGCCTGATCGTTGGTGTGGTCCTGCTGATCTGGCTCGGCACCGGCTTTTTCATCGTGCAGGAAGGCCAGCAGGCTGTGATCACGCAGTTTGGGAAATACAAGTCTTCGGTCGGCGCCGGTTTTCAATGGCGTCTGCCGTACCCGATCCAGCGCCATGAGCTGATTTTTGTGACGCAGATCCGCTCGGTCGATGTCGGTCGCGACACCATCATCAAGGCCACCGGCCTGCGCGAATCGGCGATGCTGACGCAAGACGAAAACATCGTTGAGATCAAGTTTGCTGTGCAATACCGGCTCAGCGATGCGCGTGCGTTTCTGTTCGAGAGCAAGAACCCGAGCGAGGCGGTGGTGCAGGCGGCTGAAACCGCGGTGCGCGAAGTCATTGGCAAGATGCGAATGGACGCTGCGCTGTCGGAGGACCGGGATCAGATTGCGCCGAATGTGCGTGCCCTGATGCAAGTCATTCTGGACCGTTACAAGGTCGGCATCGAAGTGGTCGGCGTCAATCTGCAGCAGGGCGGCGTGCGCCCGCCGGAACAGGTTCAGGCCGCGTTTGACGATGTGCTCAAAGCGGGACAGGAACGCGAACGCGCCAAGAACGAAGCCCAGGCCTACGCCAACGACGTGGTGCCGCGCGCTGTCGGCTCGGCCTCGCGCCTGAAGGCTGAAGCCGACGCCTACAAGTCGCGCATCGTGTCGCAGGCGCAGGGTGATGCACAGCGCTTCAAGTCGGTGCTGGCCGAGTACCAGAAGGCACCCCAGGTCACGCGCGACCGCATGTACATCGACACCATGCAGCAGATTTACAGCAACGTGACCAAGGTGCTGGTGGATTCCAAACAGGGCTCCAACCTGCTCTATCTGCCGCTCGACAAGATCCTGCAGATGACCGGTCAGGGGGCGGATGTGGCCGCGCCGGCTGTCGCCGCGCCGGTGCCGTCCCCGGGCGCCGCAGCTGCGACACTGGCCCCTGATGCGCGGACCCGGGATGCTGCGCGCACCCGTGATCGCGAAACCCGCTAGGAGCCCGCAATGAACAGAATTGGTCTTATTTTTTCGTCGCTGCTGGTGGCCTTGGCCTTGGCAAGCTCCACGCTGTTTGTGGTTGATCAGCGCCAGTTTGGTGTGGTCTATGCCCTCGGGCAAATCAAGGAAGTCATCACCGAGCCGGGGCTGAACTTCAAGCTGCCGCCGCCGTTCCAGAACGTCTCCTACATCGACAAGCGTTTGCTGACGCTCGAGACCAGTGATACCGAACCGATGCTGACGGCGGAAAAGCAGCGTGTCGTGATCGACTGGTACGTGCGCTGGCGCATTTCGGAGCCATCGCAGTACATCCGCAACGTCGGCTTGACCGAGGCTGAGGGCGCCAATCAGCTCAACCGCGTGGTGCGCAATGCCTTCCAGGAAGAGGTCAACAAGCGCACCGTCAAGGAACTGCTGGCGACCAAGCGCGAGGCCATCATGGCCGACGTCAAGGCCGAGGTGCTGGGCAAGGTCAAGGGCGAGAAACCCTGGGGTGTTGACGTGGTGGACGTTCGTATCACGCGCGCTGACTATGTTGATGCCATCACCGAGTCGGTGTACCGGCGTATGGAGGCCGAGCGCAAGCGCGTCGCCAATGAACTGCGCTCGACTGGCGCCGCCGAGGGTGAAAAGATCCGGGCCGACGCCGACCGGCAACGCGAAGTGGCGGTGGCCAATGCCTACCGCGATGCGCAGAAGATCAAGGGTGAGGGCGACGCCGAGGCGGCGCGCATTTATGCCGAAGCTTTTGGCCGCGATGCGCAGTTTGCCCAGTTCTACCGCAGTCTGGACGCCTACAAAGCCAGTTTTGCCAAGAAGAGCGACGTCATGGTGCTCGATCCATCTTCATCCGAGTTCTTCAAGACCTTCCGTGGCAGTTCGGCGCCGACGCCGGCCGCGGCCAAGCCGGCCAGGAAATAGCGCTTGGACAGCGACACGCTTTGGCTGGCCCTCGGGCTGGTCCTGGTGTTTGAGGGCCTGTTTCCGTTCCTGTCACCGCGTGGCTGGCGCCAGATGATGGGACGCATCATGCAAGTGAACGACGGCCAGCTGCGTTTTTTCGCCTTGTGCAGCCTGATCGCCGGACTACTGCTGATTTGCTTGGTGTAGTCAGGAATTTTCGGGCTTTAGCCCGGTAAAATCGCAGTTTTAACAGCCCCACAAAACACATGTCTGCCTGGGTCCTGCCGGATCATATTGCCGATGTCTTGCCGTCTGAAGCGCGGCACATCGAAGAACTTCGACGCGACCTGCTCGATGCAGCGCGCGGCTACGGCTATGAGCTGGTCATGCCGCCGCTGCTGGAACATCTCGAATCCCTGCTCAGCGGTTCGGGCGAATCCCTGGATCTGCAAACTTTCAAACTGGTTGATCAGCTCTCCGGGCGCATGCTCGGTCTGCGTGCCGACAGCACGCCGCAGGTAGCCCGCATCGACGCCCATTTGCTCAATCGCCAGGGCGTCACACGCCTGTGCTACTGCGGATCGGTGCTGCACACGCGACCGGGCAGTCCGCACGCGACGCGCGAGCCGCTGCAGTTTGGCGCCGAAATCTACGGCCACGCCGGTCTGGAAGCAGACCTGGAGACGCTGCTGCTGGCGCTCGATTGCCTGAAGGTGGCGCAGGTCAAGGCGCCCAGCGTTGACATGGCTGATGCGCGCATCGTCAAGGCCCTGCTCGAAGGCGTGCCGCTGACCGCTGCTGCGCTGGCGCAACTGCACGCCGCGCTGGCAGCCAAGGACAGCAGCGAACTCGCCGTGCTCACAAGCAACTTCCCCGCTGCCGCGCGTCAGGGCCTGCTGGCGCTGGTACAGCTTTACGGCGACGAAACAATCCTGGTCGAGGCGGAAAAAGTTCTGCCCGCGCTACCGGCCGTGCGCGAAGCGCTGCGCAGCCTGAAGTGGCTGGCCAGCCGGCTTGACGCTGCGCACGTCAGTTTCGATCTGGCCGATCTGCGTGGTTACGCTTATTACACCGGCGCGCGATTCTCCATTTATGCCGAAGGCGCCAGTGACGCGCTGGTGCGCGGTGGTCGTTACGACGAGGTTGGCGCCGTCTTTGGCCGCAACCGCCCGGCGACTGGCTTCAGTCTGGATGTCAAGGCCCTGGTCGGTGTGCTGGCCGATCGTCCCCTGCGCGCTGCCATTCGCGCGCCCTGGCGCGATCTGGCTGCGCTGCGCACTGCCATTGCGGCGCTGCGCTCGCAGGGTGAGACCGTGGTTTGTGTCCTTCCCGGACATGAGAGTGAAGTTGATGAGTTCCACTGCGACCGCGAGCTCCTTGAGCGCGCGGGCCAGTGGGTCGTGCAAGCTGTTTGAGAAACGAGAAATGAACGCAACAAAAGGACGTAATGTGGTCGTCGTCGGCACCCAGTGGGGCGACGAGGGCAAGGGCAAGCTGGTTGACTGGTTGACTGAGAGCGCGCAAGGAGTGGTGCGTTTCCAGGGCGGGCACAATGCCGGCCACACGCTGGTGATCAATGGCGTCAAGACCGCGCTGCACCTGATCCCCAGCGGCATCATGCGTGTGGGCGTCAAGTGTTACATCGGCAACGGTGTGGTGCTATCGGTGACCAAACTGTTCGAGGAGATGGCCGGGCTGGAAAAGGCGGGCGTCGAAGTGCGTTCGCGCCTGCGCGTCAGCGAACTGTGCCCGATGATCCTGCCGTTCCACGCTGCCATCGACGTGGCGCGCGAAGCAGCGCGCGAGAAGGGCGGCAACGAAAAGATTGGCACCACCGGGCGCGGTATCGGCCCCGCCTACGAAGACAAGATCGCGCGACGCGCGCTGCGCGTGCAGGACCTCAAGTTCCCAGAGCGCTTCGCCAACAAGCTGCGCGAGCTGCTGGACCTGCACAACCATGTGCTGACCACCTATCTCAATTCCAGGGCCTTTGATTTCGGCCCGACCCTGGCGCCCTACATGGCCGACGGCAAGGTCTTGTTCCAGCCCGTGTATGACGAGGCGATGCGCCAGGCTGAACTGCTCAAACCCATGATGGCCGACGTCTCGCGCGAACTCAACGAGGCGCACCTCAAGGGCGCCAACCTGCTGTTCGAAGGCGCACAGGGCACGCTGCTCGACGTCGATCACGGCACCTACCCCTACGTCACATCGAGCAATTGTGTGGCCGGTAATGCGGCTGCCGGTGCCGGTGTCGGACCCGGTCTGCTGCACTACATACTGGGCATCACCAAAGCCTATTGCACGCGCGTCGGTGGCGGCCCGTTCCCGACCGAATTGCAGTGGGAAGTGCCGGGCACGCCGGG